>DASUGD010000202.1:0-12203 GCA_036274195.1 Gemmatimonadaceae bacterium
CGTGGCCGGAGGCGGGGCGTCGGGGTGAGGAGGCGTCGCGCGGCGTCGCAGCGATCGCCGGGCCTGACCACCACGGTACGTTACCGCACGACCGTGGCCCGGCGGCGCCGACTGCGAGCGCGTTCCGCCGACGAACCCCGATGCCACGCCGACAAGACGCGATGCCGACTGAAGGGCCGCTATCGCTTTTTCGCCCGCGCCCGCCTCGCTGACGCTTTCTTCCGCGCCGACTTGGCTGCCGGCCTGGCTTTGGTGTTGGCCTTGGCCTTGGTTTTCGTTCGAGCGGCAGGTTTCGGTGTTTTCTTCACGGCTTTCTTCACCTTGGTCGCGGCCTTCTTTGCCGCTTTCTTCACCGCCCTCACGGCCTTCTTCGCCACCTTCGCGGCCTTCTTCGCCACCTTCGCGGCCGGCTTGGTGGCGGGAGCCGGCGCGCTCACGTGATGCAGCGCGAATCCCGCTCCCTGCGGATCACCCAGAATCGCGATCGACCCGCCAGGGATGTCCATCTGCGGCCGATGCACTACGCCGCCACCCTTCGTCGCAGCGGTGACCGCCGTGCCGACATCCTTCACATGGATGTACACGAGCCAGAACGGATTCATCGACGTCATGTCGCCGAAGCGGTTGAACATGCCGCCGTAGGCCGTGCCGCCCTTGCCGTACATGAAGTAGTTCTGGCCGCCACCCATGTCCATCTCGCCCGTCTTCTCCCACCCGAACAGGTTGCTGTAGAACTCGAACGCTTTCGTGTAGTCCGTCGTCATGAGCTCGTGCCACGAGAACCGTCCCACGACGGGTGTCCCGTCCCATGCGCCGCCGGGGTTGCCGGGCTTCAACGCGCCGAACACCGCGCCCTGAGGATCCTGCAGGACCACGAAGCGGCCACCGCCAGGAATGTCTTCCGGGCCGTAGACCACGCGACCGCCTAACGAGGCGGCCTTCGCCGCCGTGGCGTCGACATCGTCGGACTCGACATACGGCAACCAGTTGGGTGGAACTCCCTGCTGCCGCATGTCATCCCGCAATTCCATCAACCCGCCGATCGGACGGCCTCCGGTCGTCCACATCGTGTAGTCGTCGTCGAACCGCTGCGTCCCCCAACCGGCGATCCGGGAGTAGAACTTCTTCGCTGCATCGACGTCGGGCGTCGTGAGCTCGTACCAGACGAATTGACCGTGCATATGAGTGGTGAAAGGCGGCGCGGCCGCGTGGGAATGAGCGATGGGCCTGTAAGCTCCCGCTTTCCCGGCCGCGCCGCTAGCACCACGCAGGTCGCCTGGATGCGTACTGTGGTGCCCGTCATCTGGCGGGGCAGCGGCGCGGCCCCGATTTTCTCGTGGCGACCCACACGAGGCTGACCATGCTGAACTGGCTCGCCGGGCGGCTCCACGTTTCTCCAACCGTCGCCGGCATCCTGCTCGGACTCATCATCGTACAGCTGGCCCTGCAGCTGTACGCGCTGGCGGATCTCTCCCGCCGCGACAGGGTGCGGGGCGAACGGAAGTGGCTGTGGATACTCGTCATAGCATTCGGCAACCTGGTAGGCGCGATCGTCTACCTTGCTATCGGACGGGCGCCGGCAGAGGTCGATATCCCGGCCGGTGGAACAGCCGCGAGCACGGCGGGAGGCGATGCGGCACGCCGCGCGGTGGAAGCTCTCTACGGCCCACGCGACCAACGTTGACTGGCGTTCGATCTGACGAGACCGCCGCCATCGAGCTTCGCGGTCTGTCGAAACGGTTTGGCGAAACGCTGGCCCTCGATCGGGTGGACCTCGTCGTCCCACCAGGCGCGGTGTTCGGCTTTCTCGGCCGAAACGGTGCCGGCAAGACGACGGCGCTCCGGATCCTCTCCGGGCTCGCGCGTCCCACAGCCGGCACGGCCCACGTCCTCGGCCACGATGTCGAGCGCGCGACCGACGCGGTCCGCGCGCGGATCGGCTTCCTGCCAGACGTGCCGGGATTCTACCCGTGGATGACGGCGCGCGAGTATCTGGAATTCGCCGGACGGCTTTTCGGTCTCGACTCGGCGACACTCGATGCGCGCGCGACCGCGCTGCTGGAGATGGCGGGTCTCGCCGCGGTCACGACACGTGTGGGCGGGTTCTCGCGAGGCATGAAGCAGCGGCTCGGCATCGCGCAGGCGCTGATCAACGCCCCGAGCCTCCTCATGCTCGACGAGCCGACGAGTGCGCTGGACCCGATCGGCCGCCGCGAGGTGCTGGAGATGGTCGCGTCGCTGCGCGGCCGTACCACGGTGTTCTTCTCCACGCACATCCTCGCTGACGTGGAACGTGTCTGCGACGCGGTGGCGATCCTCGAGCGGGGCCGAGTGGTGGTGAGCGCCGGGATTGGCGAGCTCACCGCGCGCGCGTCTGCCAATCGGCTCGTCGTGGAAGTGGAAGACGATGCGGGAGCCGTCGCGCTCTCGGATGCGCTCGCGCGAGGTGTCTGGCTCAGGTCGATCGAAGCGAACGGACGAACGTTGCGCCTGGCGGTGTCGGATCTGCCAACCGCGCAGCGCGAGATTCCGGTGGCAATCGGCGCTGCCGGCGTCGCGCTCCGGCGGTTCGAGATCGAGGAGACGAGCCTGGAAGATGTGTTCGTCGAGCTCGTCGGAGGGTCGACGCAATGACCGGGTTCGGGGCCTTCCTGCGGAAGGAGCTCACCGAGATCCGCCGGACGTGGCGGATCTGGGTGATCCCGGGCATGCTGGTGTTCTTCGGCATCACGAGCCCGATCATCGCCGCGCTGACGCCCGCGCTGGTGCGGTCGATGGCCACGTCGCAGCCCGGTCTCGTGATCCAGATCCCGCCGCCGACGGCGCGCGACGCGTACGGGCAGTTCATCAAGAGCCTCGATCAGCTCGTGCTGATCGCCATCATCATTACGGGGGCGAGCGTGGTCTCGGGCGAGCGCTCGTCGGGAACGGCGATCCTCGCGCTGACGAAGCCACTATCGCGGGCGGCGTTCGTCGTCACGAAGATCCTCTCGCAGACCATGCTGCTCGTGGTGGCCACGACGTTAGGCACGGCGGTCTGCCTGGCCGTGACGGCCGTGGTCTTCGACGGCGCGGGTGGCGCGCGCCTCGTGACGGCGGTAGCGTACTGGCTACTGTATGCCGTGTTGCTCATCGTCGTCATGACGCTGCTCTCGGCGGCGTTCCAGTCGCGTGGCGCGGCGGCCGGTGCAGGGCTGGGCTTTTACTTTCTCACGCTCCTGCTCTCCGCGTGGGGGCCGGCGGCGCGCCATAGCTTCCTCGGGCTCGTGCTGGCGACGCAGAGGGCGCTGGTGTTCGAGTCGCAGCCGTCAGGCTGGCCGATCGCCACGGCGGTGGTCGCGATCGTCCTGGGAGCGGTGCTGGCGGTAAAGATCTTCGAGCGCCGGGAGCTGTAGCGGCTCTACGGAGACGAAGGGATAAGGCTGCATGCCGAACGAATCGACCGTCCCGACCAGATACTGGCACCGCCTCGATGACGGCCGCGTGCAGTGCGACATCTGCCCTCGCGCGTGCAAGCTGCGCGACGATCAGCGCGGCATGTGCTTCGTTCGTGCGTGCCAGGGCGGTGAGGTCGTGCTCACCACCTACGGCCGATCGAGCGGCTTCTGCGTCGACCCGATCGAGAAGAAGCCGCTCAACCACTTTCTCCCCGGCACTCCAGTGCTGTCGTTCGGCACGGCGGGCTGCAATCTCGCCTGCAAGTTCTGCCAGAACTGGGACATCAGTAAGTCACGCGAGATCGACACGCTCAGCAACGCCGCGTCGCCGGACCGGATCGCCGAGGTCGCGCTCGCGCTCGGGTGCCGGAGCGTCGCATTCACGTACAACGACCCGGTCATCTTCCACGAGTACGCCATCGATGTCGCCGACGCGTGCCGCGCGCGAGGGCTCGTGAGCGTCGCGGTCACGGCGGGATATCAGAACGCGGCGCCGCGGGCCGAGTTCTACCGGCATATGGACGCGGCGAACGTCGATCTCAAGGCCTTCACGGACAGGTTCTACCACGATACCTGCGCAGGCCATCTGCAGCCGGTGCGCGAGACGCTCGAGTACCTGAAGCACGAGACGAGTGTGTGGTTCGAGATCACGAACCTCGTCATCCCTGGGCTGAACGACTCCGACCAGGAATTCGACACGATGACGCGGTGGATCGTCGAGCGGCTCGGACCCGACGTGCCGGTTCACTTCACGGCGTTCCATCCGGACTGGAAGATGCTCGACCGTCCGCAGACGCCCGGGTCGACCCTGACGCGGGCGCGGCGGATCGCGCTCGACAACGGGGTGCGATATGCGTACACCGGCAACGTACACGATGTCGCAGGCGGGACGACCACGTGCCACATGTGTGGTGCGCCGCTCATCGAGCGCGACTGGTACACCATGCGCAGCTGGCACCTAACGAGCGACGCACGCTGCCCGCACTGTGGGACCGCGTGCGCCGGCGTTTTCGACGGCGGGCCGGGTACGTGGGGCGCGAGACGGCGCGCGATCAGAATCATCGAGGCGGCCTGGGGGCTCGCGGAAGCCTGACAGGACGAAGCCTCCGCAGGCGACAATTGAACACGAGGATTGCGTTCCGGGTTTGACATGAGCACCGCGATGGACATTCTTATCGTCGGAGCCGGTCCAACCGGCCTCGCACTCGCCGCACAGCTCCGGTGGTTCGGCATTCGTGCGCGCATCATCGACCGTTCGCTCGACCGCGCGCACGAGTCTCGTGCGCTGGGTGTCCAAGCCCGGACCCTCGAGCTCTTGCAGTCCATCGGCCTCGGCGACGCGCTGGTAGCGCGAGGCAATCCGAGCGCGCGGCTCATGCTGCACGTCAACGGGCAAGTCGTCGGCGAGGCGGAGCTTGGGGCGTTCGGTGGCACCGACACCAAATATCCGTTCGTCCTCTTCGTCTCACAGGCGGAGACGGAGCAGCTACTCGGCGACCATCTCGGCAGTGAGGGCGTGACGGTCGAGCGGGGCGTGGAGCTCGTGAGCTTCGTGCCTAACGTGGATGGAGTAGACTGTGTGCTTCGGCACAGTGACGGACGCTCGGAGAACGCTCGCGTTCGATACCTCGTGGGCTGCGACGGCGCGCACAGCACGGTTCGAAAGGGGGCGGGCATACCGTTCGAGGGAGACGCCTACCTCCAGGATTTCCTGCTGGGCGATGTGGAAGCCGACGCGAGCCCCGACATGTCGCTCGTCCCGAACACGTTGCATCCATGCGTTGGGCGCCACGGAATTGCGATCTTCTTTCCATTGGGCAAGCCAACGACGTGGCGCGCGATCGCAATGTCTGGTGCCGCGGCGACCGCTGCGCGAACCGGCGTGGGCACGGCGGACAGGCCGCTGACGAGCGAGCTGTCGCTCGCCGAGCTGCAGACGGTCGTCGACGGTGCGACCGGAGGCGGCGTCCGGCTTCGCGACCCGGCGTGGCTCGCGCACTTCCACCTGCATCACCGTCAGGCCGCACACTATCGAAGCGGTTCCGTCTTTCTGGCGGGCGACGCGGGGCACATCCACAGCCCCGTTGGAGCCCAGGGGATGAACACCGGGATCCAGGACGCGTGGAACCTGGGCTGGAAGCTCGCGTTGGTGGTGAAGGGGCTCGCCACACCGCGATTGCTCGATTCGTACGAAGCAGAGCGATGGCCGGTTGGACGGACGCTGCTTCGCTACACGGATCGTAGCTTCAGCGCGCTCGTGCGATCGCTCTCGGACAACGCGGCGGCTTGGTGGCTCAGGCGTAACGTGGCGGCCCACGTGATGCCGGCCGTGCTCACGTCGAGGCGATTGCGATCAGCCGGGTTCCGGTTCATCTCCGAGCTCGGGATTCGATACCGGCGAAGTCCAGCCGTTGCGGAGGCGGAGCCTCGGCTGCGAGCCGGTCCGCGTGCCGGCGATCGCTTCCCGGACGCGCGCCTAACGCTTGACGGGCAGACCGTCAGGCTCCAGGAAGCGGTGGTCGGTCCATGTTTGACGCTGGTGCTGTGTGGCGACGGGGAGCCTTTTGACATTGAGCGCCTCACGCACCACTCGACGAGTCGCAACGGCCTGTTGCGAATCCTGCGTCTCGGTCGCCGTTCGGAACCCGGTGCGCTGGTAGACGAACGAGGCGAGGCACTCGCACGCCTCGGTGTGGACCATGCCGCGCAGTACCTCGTGCGGCCGGACGGGCATGTGGGGTTCCGGTGTGGAGGCCTGGCATTCGACGCGCTGGAGTCGTATCTGGCCGAGTGGTATGCACCGAGGCAGTCGGACAATCACTGAGGAGGAGCGTATGGAAGGCGAGCCGTAGTTTCATGTCGCGCCGTAATGGCTCGCGATCTCCTGGAACGGATCGTCGTCGCAGCCAGTGCGAGCGCGAAAACGCCGTCGGTTTCGTCGCCGCTCCATAGTGAGCAGACCTCTACGCCTGCACAAGCGCGGCAAGGTGAGTGCTTCAACCGGGACCGTTGCGACCCGCCCGACGGCGCGGCGTTAGGCCGTCGGCGATTCGACGGTGATCGCTGCCTCCAGCACCGACTCCGGCGTCCACTCCGCCACCGGCCTCGCGGGTGAGAGGCGTCCACGGGTCATCACCGCGATGCGGTCACACAGCTCGAACAACTCCGGAAGGTACGAGCTCACCACGAGCACGGCTTTGCCCTCCTCCGCACAGCGCGAGATGATCTCGTACACCTGAGCCTTGCTGCCGATGTCGATCCCCCGCGAGGGCTCATCGAGCAGCAGGACCTCGGCGTCCTGATGCAGCAGCCGGCCGATCGCCACCTTCTGCTGGTTCCCGCCCGACAGCGTGCGCACCGCGTCGTCCGGTGAGCGAGCGCGAATGGAAAGTGCGTCCATCCACCGGCGCGCGCCGGCGCGCTGCGCGTCGAGATCGAGCCAGCCGCCGCCGCGGGTGAAGGCGGCGAGCCGCGTCGCCGTGAGGTTGTCGGCTACCGACAGCGGCAGCGCGAGCCCCTCGCCCTTTCGATCCTCGCTCACGTAGCCGAGCCCTTCGCGTAGGCGCGCGGCGGCCTTCCCGCGGCGCGCGTCGACCGGCCTGCCGCCGACGACGATCTGCCCCGACGTCACGCCGCCAAGTCCGAAGAGCGCGCGCACGAGCTCCGTACGTCCCGATCCGACCAGGCCAGCGATGCCAAGGATCTCGCCGCGACGAAGCTCGAGGCTCGCGTGGATGAGCCCGGGCGGCGCCGACAGGTCCGTCACCGACAGCACGACATCGCCTAACGTCCTCTTTGGCCGCTCGCGAAAGAGCCGCGACATCTCCCGGCCCACCATCTGCGCGACGATCTGCTCGTCGGTAGTGACCGAGAGCGTGCCGGTGTCCACGGTGCGTCCGTCGCGCAGCACGGTATAGCGATCGGCGATCTCGCGTACCTCCTCGAGGAAGTGGCTGATGTAGACGACGGCGATGCCGCGCGACGCCAGGTGCCTGACGAGTCGGAAGAGCCGTTCTACGTCCTCGCGCTGGAACCGGCTCGTCGGCTCGTCCATGAGGACGATCCGGGTGTCCGCCGCCAAGGCTCGGCAGATCTCGACGACCTGCTGGGCGGGCAGCGACAGATCGCCCACCCGGGCATCCGGATCGATCTCGGTGTGCTCGAGACGCTCGAGCAGCGCGACCGAGCGTCGGCGTGATTCGGTGCGGTCGATCCATCCCCACTGCGCGACCTCCGCGCCCAGCAGGATGTTCTCGGCCACGGTGAGGTGCGGGGCGAGCGACAGCTCCTGGTGAATGAGCGTGATGCCCCGGCGGCGAGCGTCGAGCGCGGACGCTGGCGCGTACGGACGGCCGTCGATCTGCATGGTGCCCGCGTCAGGCCGAAGGGCGCCGCTGAGCACGTTCATGAGCGTGCTCTTGCCGGCGCCGTTCTCGCCGACGAGCGCGTGGACCTCGCCCGCGCGCACGCTGAAGTGGACGCCGTCGAGGGCGGTCGTCGCGCCGAAGCGTTTTACGATCCCGTTGACGTCGAGCATCTAAACGGCAAACAGCAAAACCATTTTGCCGCGGAGGCCGCAGAGGGCCGCAGAGGAAAGCGATTGAGTGCACTGCATGTTGTCGATTCGGCCACCTAACGTGAATTGATGCCCTCTGCGGCCCTCAGCGACCTCCGCGGTTAAACAAATAGCGGTTGCCGAACCACGAGGTCGTGAGCGGCGCCTAGCTCCCGGGCAAGTAACGCGCAATGGGCGGATTCACGAGTTCTTTCACCTCGGGTGTATCCAGGTTCGCCGGCGTCACGACCATCACGCCCGTGTCGATCCGCGGATCGACCGGCTTGCCCCGAAGATGGTCCACCATCGTCTTCACGCCCAGGTACCCCATGCGCATCGGGTTCTGCACCACGATCCCCTCGAGCTGACCGTTCTTCAGCGCGTCGATGAGGATCTGGCTCGCGTCGAACCCCACGAGCTTGATCCTGCCCGCGCTGCCCATGTCCTGCAGCGCGAGCAGCATGCCGATGGTCGAGGACTCGTTAGGAGTGAAGATCCCCTGCAGCTGGCTCCCGTAGCGGTTCAGGAGATTTTCGGCGGCACGCTTTGCCGTCTCGCGCGTGGGACCCGCGTACTGATCCGACGACACGACCTGAATGCCCGGATACGTGCCGCGAATCGTCTCGAGAAACCCCGCCTCGCGCTCCTGCGTGCTGGCCGAGCCCTCCTGGTAGCGCAGCATGAGGACCTTGCCCTTGCCGCCCAGGACCTCGCCCATGCGCTGCGCCGCGAGCGCGCCGCCCTTGCGGTTGTCGGTCGCGACGAAGCTCACCATCGCGTCGGACTGGAGCCCCGAGTCGATGATCACCGTCGGGATCCCGGCGCCCTTCGCTTCCTCCACCGGACGAACGAGCGCCCGGCTGTCGAGCGGCGCGAGCACGATCCCCTGAACACCCTGGCTCAGGAACCCTTCCACGACCTGAACCTGCTGCTCGCGGTCGTCTTCCCGCAGAGGGCCCTTCCATATGATGGAAACCGTGTCGCCCTGCTGCGCGAGCTCCTGCGTCGCCTGGATCGCGCCGGCGTGGATGCTCTTCCAGAATTCGTGCGTCGTGCCCTTTGGGATCACGGCAACGGTGAGTGGCTTCTTCCCGCCCGATGCGGCCGCGGCTTTCGCGTCCCCGCCCGGCTTGGCGCTGCATGCCGCCGTGGCGAGCGCAATGAGGCCGAGCCGAATCCATCCCCTGATGTGCACGGGTCCTCCTGTTCTTCCGCTCATGGTAGGACGACTCCCTTCACGTACTCGGGCGATCGGTGATCGCCGGCGAACGCGTCAGGCACCGCGTCGAGCGATCGGTATCGATGCGTGATGAGTGGCGCGACCTCGATCCGTCCGGCTTCGATGAGCTCGAGGGCGCTCACGTAGACCGTTGGGCGTCCATCCGGCTCGAATCCGCCCGAAGCACCGGCCGGCGACACCAACCTCGGCTCCATGAACTGGAGCAGGTTCAACACGCTGGCGTCGACGCCATCGTGGCCGTGGCCGTAGAGCAGCACCGTGGCCTGCTTGCGAATGAGGCGCGGCAGGCCGGCGAGCACCGGGCCGGATCCCGATGCCTCGATCACGAGCTCGGCGCCTCGCCCGAGCGTTCGCTCTCGCACGACGTCCGCCGCATCGATCGCTGCCGGATCGACCGTCTCGGCCCCGAACCGCTCGGCAAGCGCGCGCCGTGTGGCGTTAGGCTCCAGCACGAGCAGGAGGCCGTCGAAGCCGAGCACGCGCCGCAGGTACTGGACGAACAGCAGGCCCGATGGCCCGGCGCCGCACACGATCGCGGTGCGAACGGCGTGCCCATCGCCGGAGGCGAGCGTGTATCGCGCGTCGGCTCGCGTGAGCAGGTCGGTGGAATGCACGACACACGCGAGCGGTTCGACGAGCGCCGCCTCCGCGATGCTCAACGAGGACTCGATGCGCACGGCATTCACCCCCGGCACCGTGACGTAATCGGCAAAGCCGCCGGGCAGGCCCGTGATCCCGTGCTCCCGGTACAGCTCGCACTGGTGCGAGTCGCCCGTCGCGCAGAACTCGCAGAGTGGCGAGCGGCGCTCGCTGACGCAGTTTCGCCCCTGGTCGATGACGACGCGGTCGCCCGCGCGAAGGTCGGCGACATCGCGGCCGACGTCCTCCACGACGCCCGCGATCTCGTGGCCGAGGATCTGCGGCGCCTCGTCGAACGGGATGACGCGGCCGCTCGCGTCCCGGTTGTAGTTCGCGTGACCGGCAACGATGTGGAGATCCGTTCCACAGAGTCCGACCGCCGCGACGCGCACGCGCACCTCGTGCGCCTCAGGCGATGGCGACGGCACGTCTCGCAGCTCGAGGCGATTGACGCCGGTGAGCACGACGGCGCGCATCAGCGGTGGCTTGGCACGAGGTTTCCGATCCACTCCGCGCCGTCCGGGAACGCGTAGTCGCGAAGGCTCTCGGGTTTCATCTCGATGCTGTAGCCCGGAGCAGTGGGCGGCATGTACCGCCCGTTCCGGATGACCACCGGATCGACGAAGTGCTCGTGCAGGTGGTCGACGTACTCGACAATGCGATTCTCGAGCGACGCGCTGACGGCGATGTAGTCGAAGATCGCGAGGTGCTGCACGTACTCGCACAGTCCGACCCCGCCCGCGTGCGGGCAGACCGGCACGCCGAACTTCGCCGCGAGCAGCATCACGGCGAGGCATTCGTTCACGCCGCCCAGTCGGCAGGAGTCGATCTGACAGAACCGGATCGCGTTGGCCTGCATGAGCTGCTTGAACAGGACGCGGTTCTGGCAGTGCTCGCCGGTGGCGATCCCGATCGGCGCGACGGCGCGCGCGATCGTCGCGTGACCGAGGACGTCGTCGGGACTCGTGGGCTCCTCGATCCACCACGGATCGAACGGCGCCAGGTCGTTGATCCAGTCGATCGCCTCGCCCACGTCCCAGACCTGGTTCGCGTCCATCATGAGCTTCCGCTCCGGGCCGATCTCCCGCCTAACAAGCGACGAGCGCCGAACGTCGTCGCGGCGGTCGCGGCCCACCTTGATCTTGAAGTGCGACCAGCCCTGCGCCACGCCGTCCCGACACAGTTGGCGAATCTTGTCGTCCGGATACCCGAGCCATCCGGCGGAGGTAGTGTACGCTGGGTAGCCGTCGCGGAGCATCTCGCGTTCGCGCTCGGCACGTGTCGCTTCGTGGCGGCGCAGAATCTCGAGCGCCTGGGCGGGCGTGAGCGCGTCGGTGATGTAGCGGAAGTCGATGCACGCCACGAGCGCTTCCGGGCTCATGTCCGCGAGGAGCTTCCAGAGCGGCTTGCCCTCGGCCTTGGCCCAAAGGTCCCACACGGCGTTCACGACGGCGGCGGTCGCGAGGTGGAGGACGCCTTTTTCCGGGCCGACCCAGCGGAGCTGAGAGTCGCTCGTCACGCGACGCCAGAACGCGGCCATGTCGCGCTGGATGTCCTCGAGCGTCACGCCGACGACGAGTGGCGCGAGCGCCCGGGCGGCCGCCACGCACAGCTCGTTGCCACGTCCGATGGTGAACGTCAGCCCGTGCCCCTCGAGCTTTCGGCCGTCAGACGCGTCGGTCCGCAGGATGACGTACGCGGCCGAGTAGTCGGGGTCCGGGTTCATGGCGTCGGACCCGTCGAGCGCCCGGGAGGTCGGGAAGCGAATGTCGTACGCGTCGATGCGCGTGATGGTGATTGGCATGGGCGCGGCGCCTCACATCTTGAGGGTGACGAACCCACCGTCGATGGGCACGTTGCTGCCAGTGATGAACGCTGCCGCGTCGGAGCAGAGGAAGAGCGCGAGGTCGGCGATCTCCTCCGGCTGTCCCATGCGCCCGATCGGCTGCGTGCGCGAGAGCTGCTCGAACATCTCGCGCTCGCGTCCAGGATAGTTCTTCGCGAGGTAGCCGTCGACGAACGGCGTGTGGACGCGTGCGGGGCTCAGGGCGTTGCAGCGGATGCCGTGCGACACGTAGTCGCGCGCGACGGAGTAGGTCATCGTGAGCACGGCGCCCTTCGTCATGGAGTACGCGAAGCGGTCGGGGATGCCGACGGTGGCGGCGACGGAGGCGATGTTGAGGATCGCGCCGCCGCGGCCTTTCATGCTGGCGACGGCCGCCTTGAGGCAGTTGTAGACGCCCTTGACGTTGACGGCGTAGAGGCGGTCGAGATCCTCCTCGGTCGTCTGCTCGACGGTGCCGATGTGTGCGACGCCGGCGCTGTTGACGAG
>DASUGD010000203.1:0-2880 GCA_036274195.1 Gemmatimonadaceae bacterium
TGGAGGAATGCGCTGTCTACGCGCACACCGCCGACGAGGTCGAATCGTCGATCCGCGACGCGTACCGACTCTGCCCGCACGAGCGCGAGGAATGGACCCTCGGGTGCTCGCGTTCGCACCAGCACGGCGCTCTTCGCGACCGCGAGCGCTCGCGGCAGCTCCGGTTCCAGCCGGTCGAACTCGTTCCGGAAGTGACCTGAGCTCACGATGCGGCCGGCGCTATCCTGAAGCTGCAACATGTCGAGCCCCGTCGTTCGCATCGCCTGCTCGGCCCAGTCGAGCAGATAGGCACGCTCACCGGCGTCGCCTCGAACCGCCGCCAATCGGAAGCGATCGTCGGTCTTGAGCGCGCCCGCGAGTGTCGACAGCCTGGACGCGATCGACGCGCTCTCGCGATCCACATCCTGTGCTGCGACGCGCGCCATCCCCTCCACCCGCTGCTGATGCTGTGCGACGAGACGCGCGGTCAGCTGGCGTCGCACGCCGACACCAAGCATCGCGAGCGGTACGATCGTCGCAAGCGCGAACGCGATGAGAAGCCGGGATCGGAACGTCATGGGTGGCCCGCAACAATGGCGATCGTGCTATCCCACGTGAGGCGGAGGCTCAGCCGATCTCGCCTGACGACCGCGCGAAGGCGCGTGTCGATGAGCGGTACGACCGTGCCCGGGGCACCAAGCCAGGCGGCACTGCCATACAGCTCGGCGATGCTGCGGCATCGGTCGCGCGTTGCCCGCCGCAGCGGAAAGACGTATGCCTGCTCCGAGCCCGACGCCAGCGCCGTCGCGAACGCGTTAGGCGTGAGCCCCGTCGCCGTGACGCGGTCACCAAGCATGGCGACAAGTCGCTCGGCCAGCGCGCGCGCAACTGGTTCGTCACGCGGATACGCGACGCTTGGCGTGCCCACCGACGCCGGCGCGCTGCGCACGGTTAGCGCGGCACAGCCAGTCGTGTCCGCCCACCAGTACGGTCCTTCGGCAGCTCGTGCGTCGGCGCGCACCGCATCGCGCGCGAGTCCTGCGCGAAACGCCAAGGACGTGTCGACCGCGAGTGACCCGCGCGGTGTGGCGACGACCCACGTGCGATCCCATCCCAGTGGCACCGATGTGACGTCACCACGCGTGCCAGCGTACGCCGCCAGGGTCGGACTGTCCGTCAGCAGCAGGTCGGTGCCCGCATCCACGAGGTCCCGGGCGTTTGCTTCCGTGGCGGAATGAATCGTCAGGCGCGGGCCGTGCGCGCCGGAAATCGGCTCGAGCAGCAGCGTCGTGCGCCCGATATCGCGAATGCGATACGGCCCTGCGGCATCGGCCAAGGTCCGGCCGCGGCAATCGAGCTTCGCGGCGCTATCGTTCGCGAGGTCGAAGACGAATCGCTCGCCCCACGTCGTCGCGCGCGGCGCGTTCTGTACGTTCACCGGCGACGTCAGGACGACCGATGCGGAGTCCACCGTCGCCGAGCTGGTGGTGACCAGACAGGCATCACCCGCGGGCAGCGGCGCAGCCGTGCGTGCTCCGCCGCACGCTATCGACAGCAGCGTGGGGATTGCGACGCCTACGAACGATCGAAGCACGCGTTGTGGAAACACCCGCAGGAACCGAGCAGCTTGCCCAAGGACGTCGGCGGCCGGAGCTCCGGCCCGTGGTGAGCACGCAAGCAAAGGTATCGGCGGTACGCCGCAATTGCCGCTTCGCGATCGCCAACCAGCCCACTCAGTCTACCCTGCTCGCGCGGGTAGGTTGCGAACAGGCTGCCTTCTTCCGGGCCAATCGTGATCGCCCAACGCGGAAGTCAGGTGGTGGCGTTGTGGGCCGTGGTGGCGACGGCTAGATGCTGCCGCAGCATCCGAGGCGTCCGAAGACCCTTCGTCTGTGAGGCTGGCCCTCTCGGGTCCGGCATCGACAGATCCGGCATCTACGACGAAGGGGTGTCCGGATGCCACGGATCACCCGGATCCGCACCCGGACAGATCTGGCGTGGTAGCGCAACGAGCGGGAATCCTTGATGAACCGCCACGTTAGGCATCGCTGCTGGTGCGGCAGTTACCCCGGCGATGTGAGCTGGCGCACGAACGACTCGGTCATTGTGTCGCGTGGGTGACGACAAAAGGTGCCGTCTCGTCCCTCAGGTGAAGAACGAATCTGAACGGCTGCCAGGTCGCAGCGAGCTTGCGGCCAGAACTCCCTCAACCAATCGGCCCATGTCGTACTCGTCCCGGGTGCTGCGCGCTTGCGCCTTGCTCGCACTACCAACTGGTGTCTTCGCACAGTCAACGAAGGGACCGACGATCTTTTCGCCCGCCGCGCAGGTTGGCACCGTCAACCTTCGGGCAGCCATCGTGCTTCAGGACTACACCGTGAAGCCGCTGCCCCTATTAAAGGTTGTGGCGATGCGGAACGAGCGCCCCGATTCCGTGTCGGCGCAGACCGACCTCGACGGACGCGCCGCGCTGACGCTCAACGTCGGGGTCTACACGGTTCGCGCGAGGACCCCGCAACCCGTCGCCGGACGCATGTACGAGTGGGCCGTGAAGGTCGTCGTGCGGCCGCAGCAGTCGCAGTCGGTGGATCTGACGAACTCGAACGCGTTCCGTTCGGACAGCGTCGTCACGACACCCGCGGTTGTAGCTGAAGCGAAGCCGGCGCCGCAGTCGCCATCCGCGGCAGCGCCTCAGCCCACGGCCGTTCAGCAGCAAACCGCTCAGGCGAAAGCCGCTCCTGCCAAGACCAGCCAGGCTCAACCGGCTCAGACAAAGCCGGTCACCCCCAAGACGACCGCGCCACAAACGGTCGCGTCGCAGCCTGCTCCGTCGCCGGCCACGCCGCCCAAGGCGAGCCCGTCACCAAAGGCCGAGACGGCGACGAGTACGCCATCGAAGTC
>DASUGD010000204.1:0-14929 GCA_036274195.1 Gemmatimonadaceae bacterium
ACGTGATTTTTCGAGAGGGAGCCAGCCACCGGCCTCCGCTGCTCCGTCCGGACGAACGAGAGCACGGCGCGCGTCCACTGTCGATGATCCTTATCTATTAAGGTTTCACCACTCACCAAAGATGTATTGGACTGGTCGGCCCAGCGAGCTGCTGAGTGTCAGCGGGTACGGCAAGGTTGCGTAACGTGACCACGATGGACACGGCGGCATCCATCGACTCGGTGGCGTTAGGCACCCCAAGCGCCACCGGCGTCAGCCGCGCGCTCAAGCTGGCGCGGGCGTCGGTCGCGGCAATCTTTTTCATCAACGGCGCAGCCACCGCGAACTGGCTCGTCCGCATCCCGGCGGTACAGGCAAAGCTTGGGCTCAGCAAAGGCGCGCTCGGCATCGCGCTGCTCGGCGTCGCGGTGGGAGCGCTCCTGGCCATGCCGCGGGCGGGTCACCTCGTGACGCGCTACGGAAGCCGCCCGGTGACGCGCGTCGGCGCGGCCGTCTTCGGTGTGATGCTGCTCCTCCCGGCGCTCGCCCCCAGTACCGTCTCGCTCGTGCTCGCGCTGGTGGCGCTGGGGGTCGGGCATGGCACGCTCGACGTCGCGATGAACGCGCAGGCATCGACGGTCGAGCGCGCGTACGGTCGGCCGATCATGTCCAGCTTCCACGCGCTGTGGAGCGCTGGCGGCCTCGCCGGGTCGGCCATCGGCGGCGTCGTCGCTCACCACGGGGTCGGGCCGGCAACCCACCTGGTCACCACTGCGCTCATCGCCGGGGTGCTGGCCGTGCTCGTCACCGGCGGAATGCTTCCAGCCTCCGCGGACGTGGACACGGATGAAACCGCGCCAGCGCGTCCGCGCGGAATCCTCCTCACGTTAGGCACCATGGCGTTCTGCGTGCTGCTCGGTGAGGGAGCCATGGCCGACTGGAGCGCGCTCTACCTGCGCGACGTCACAGGCGCGACGCCCGGCGCCACGGCAGCCGGTTACGCGGCGTTCTCGCTGGCGATGGCGACGGGGCGGTTTGCCGGAGACGCCCTGACGCTCCGCTTCGGCGCGATGCCGCTCGTCCGCGGCGGCGGCCTGCTTGCCGCGTTAGGCCTCGGCGTCGCGCTCGTCGTGGGAAGCTCCTGGGCGGCGATCGTCGGCTTCGGGGCCGTCGGCGCGGGGTTCTCGGTCGCGTTCCCGCTCATGCTCGCCCGGGCCGGCTCGCTTCCTGGAACGACGCCCGGCACCGCCATCGCGACCGTGTCGGTGTTCGGCTACACCGGCTTCCTCGCCGGCCCGCCCCTCATCGGGTTCGTCGCGCAGGCGACGAACCTGCGCGGCGGTCTCCTTGTCGTGGTGCTGACGAGCCTCACCGTTGCCGCGCTGGCGGGCGGCTTCCGCGCGTCGACCGAGCCATTCACCAAAGATCCCGGCGCGTTGCGCTACCACGCTAACGCGTCCGGAAGCGATCCGGCGGATCCGCCCAATCCTGAAGCATCCGAACACCGGTCGTCGTAGAAGCCGGACTGGTCTGCCGGACCCGAGAGGCCAGTCCCCCAGGACGAAGGGTGTTCGGATGCCACGGACACTCCGGATCGCGCCTCAGCCATGAGATTGCCGCTCGCCACGAGCCGGGTAACTGAATGAACGACTCGGGAAGCTCATCTCGTGCGGCCCGAGGTCGTTCACAAGAAAAGGATGAGAGACCGGACGTGCCGCCGGGGCCGTCACCGCGGACGGAGCCAATCCGCGACCATCGGCGCAATCGATGTTCGACATCCGCGTTAGGTTTGGCCGTTGCCGATCTCGAGCCAAGTTGATGCCCGGTTGGTGACGCGATCCTGAAAATCGAATCCGCCATGCTTCCGCGACATCGGTTTCATCGACCTTGCGATTGCGGCCCGCGATCCCTGTGCGGTGGAATGATGCGTTAGGACTCTGACCCCATAGGAAGCAAAGCTACGCAGCCCGCGCCGTTTGAACGGCGAAGCTCAGCCGACCGCGGAACTCACGGCTCAGCAGATACATGGCGAGCGCTAGCTGCACGATCACTGCCGCCACCGACAGATACCATATGGTACTGAGCCGGAATCCGGGCAGTCTCGACAACACCACCACGGGGATGGTGATCAGGAGGATGCGCACTGCCGACGCGATCAGCGACGGCATCGTGTTGCCCATCGCCTGGAACATGCTCGACGCAACGAAGATCAGCCCCGACGCAACGTAGTTCCACGACACGATCCGGAGATACTCGACGCCCACCGCGACCACGGCCGGGTCGCTCGTGAAAATGCCGACCAGCGCGGCCGGCGCGATGTTCGACAGGACCGCGAACAGCATCATCACCGCCGCAGCCATGAGCGACGCATCCTTGAACGTCGCTCTGACCCGCTCCGGTAGCCGGGCGCCGAAGTTCTGCCCCGCCACCGGCGCGACGGCGAAGCCTAACGCGACCACCGGCATGAACCCCGCCTGCACGATCCGCTGGCCGATGCCGAACCCCGCCTGCGCCTCGGCGCCGAACGGACGCGTGACCGCGTACACCACGCCCAGGTACACCGCCATCATCCCGAACTCGAAGCCCGCCGGCAGCCCGATCGCCAGCATCCGGCGCCACTCGGCGAGCTTCGGCTTCCAGAGTGCCGTGTCGACGCGCAGGTACGAGTCCTTTCGAAAGAAGTAGCTCGAGAACCACACGCAGGCGATCGAGATCGAGATGAGCGTCGACACCGCAGCGCCCGCGACGCCGAACGGCCGACCCGTCCCCCACCCGAAGATCAGGAACGGCGCGAGCACCATGTTGATGATCACGCTCGCCGTCGACACGATCATCCCGGGCTTGAAGTTGCCGGTCGCTCGGAGCGCCGATCCCATCGCGATGAGAGCGAACTGCAGCCCGAGCGCCGGGATGAACCAGAGCAGGTAGGCGTCCGACAGCTTCGCCGTCTCCGCGTCCGCGCCCATCGCGGCGGAATACGCGGACCGCAACGCCAGGCCGAGGGCGAGAAACACCACACCCGCCGCCATCGACAGCACCTGCGACTGGTTGAACAGGAACTTGGCGAGGGCGTGATCCTTCCGCCCGACCGCGTGCGACACCACCGTCGTCGTCCCGACGCCGAGCATCTGCGTGAGCGCCAGCACGATGAAGCTCAGGTTCCCGGCGACGCCGACCGCCGCCACCGCCTCCGTGCCGAGCCGCCCGACCCAGTACAGGTCGATCAGGAAGTACAGGGTCTGGAACACCATAGTGACGAGCATGAAGCCCGTCGTCTTCAACAGGTGGCGCGTGAGTGGCCCCGTAGTGAGGTCCTGCATTTGCTTTCCAGGTTGGTAGTGAAAGACACACTGGGAACTGGGAACTGGGAACCGGGAACCGGGAACCGAGGCCCCTCTACCGGGACGACGGCGATTCCTCGCCTCCGCGCCTGCGGCGCTCCGCTCGGAATGACAACCGCTCTTTGTCGCCAGTCGCCAGTCGCCAGTCGCCAGTCCCCTAACGCCCAAGCCGCGACAGCGCGAACTGCACCGCCAGGTCGGTGGTGCTCCATAGCTGAACGTCCGCCCCGCTCCCGTAGCGAATCGCGACGACCTGGTCGCCGCGCGGCGCGTAGCTCCACAGCTCGCTGCGGAATCCCGACGCTTCCACCGTGCGACGCACCTTCGCGATCGCCGCGCTCACCTCACGCGCGTACGCCGGGCGGCTCGCCGCTGCCGACACGTGCGCCGCCGCGCCCAGCAGAAACAGGTTCACCTCTCTCCCCCATACGACATAAGGGCTGTGATAGCGGTCGCGGCTGAACGCCCGCCAGATCGCCGGCGTCGCGTACGCATCGTTCGCGACCACGGGCCCCACACGATCGATGAGCAGGCCCACGGGATACGGACGCACGAACAGCCGCACGTCGCGCAGCGATGCCGCGAGCGACCCCGGGTCCAGCGACACACCGGTCTCGCGCTCGCCGAGGAAGAGCCGGGTCGCCGGATCGCTGTTGGCCACCCCGATGGGTTTTCCGCCCGCGTCGAGCGCGAGCGCGAGGAACACGAGGGAATCCCGGTCGGCCTTCGTCGCGGCGAGCAGGCCAGTCCAGATGCGCCGCTCGTCAGCCGGCAGCGCAGCGACACGCGCCGTCACCTTCGTCCGAACCTGCGCCGGCGAAAGCCTGACGAGGAAGTGCGCTGACGCGCCGTACCACCGCTCCACGACCTGATGCAGCGCCTGGGCATCGCGCGCGTACCGCCCGAGCGGCGCGTTAGGCGCCAGGTCCGGCATCGTACCCGCGAGTGAGTCCACGGAAATTCCCAGCGACGCCATGGCGGTGAGGATGCGCCCGATCGACTCCAGCGCGTGTGGTGCCCAGATCGCGTTGACATCCATGGCGTACCGGCCGAGCCCACCACCGTATCCGGCGCCGCTGTCTCGCCAGCTTGCCGGAGACCATCGGCCCGAATCCGCCGGCTCGAACGACACGAGGTTCGTCGGAATTGGATCGGCGGCATACGCGGCAGTCATCCGCGTCACGAGCCCCAGCTCCCGAACGAGGCGCGCGAGCCGCGAGCCCCCGCCATCGGACGAGTCGGCGAGAAATTCCCGCTTGTGCTGCGCCGTGACCGCCGAGTCGGCGAGCCAGCGGCCGGCCAGCACCGCGAGCTGAAATTCGTCATCGATCATATGGTAGTTCTCGCGCGTTCGGCGAAGGTCGCCGAGCACCACCCACGCCCGATCGAGAATCGAGTCGGCCGCGCCCCTGTTGCCGTCCGCCGCCGCCTTGAGATGGGCGTCCACCAGCCGCGTGTATTCCGCCGCCCCTTCCCGCACGGCCTGGCCGCCGAGCGCTTCCTCGTGGCTCACTTGACCGGTAGGCGAAAGCTTCCGCAGCGCGCTCGCCACCGCGAACTCGGACATCTCCGGCCGCCAGATCGACCGCATCATGAGCGCGCTCACGAGCATGTCGCGCCCGAAATACGTCGCGTAGGTCGGGAGACCGGCCATGAGCTTCTCGTGCGACGAGAGCAGCTCGACGCCGCGCACCTCGCGCTCGAGCCACCGCGCCCGCGTGGCGGCGGCGCCCCCCGCCCGGCCGGAGTCGTGAACGGCCGCCAGGAACTGGAGAAACGCCGGAGTGAAAATCTCCTGGCGAGTGAGCGGCGTGAGGGTCTTGCCAGTGGTGGAGACACGGACCGAGAACCGCACCTGGCTCCCGGCCTTCGCTCGCAGCGAGATCGAGTCGCCGGCGCGCGAGGCGGTGAGCCGCGTCGCGTCGGCGCGAAGCTCGAGTGAGAGCGTATCTCTCGCATCGAGCGAGGGTTGGACGATCAGCGCCGTCCAGACTGAATCGCTCGTGTTCGTCGTGACGGTGGGCAGAAGCCGAGCGCGAAGCGTGCTCACATCCTCCGCCCCGAGCAGGGCGAGATGTCGCGATCGCGCAGCCGGATCGAGGCGCTCGAGGCGCGCCAACATCCCCTCGATCTCGGGAAGCCGGAACGCCGGCGAGACGAAGGGCCCGAGGTGCTTCTCGGAGTACTGCAGGTCGCGTTCGACCCGCATCGATCCGAGCAGAAAGAGACCGAGGTCGACTCGCGAGCCGTTCGCGGCGATCTGGTATTCCAGGGAGCGGCGCGCCCGAGGACCGCCGGTCGAGGCGACGGTCGCCGAATCCCCACCCCATCGGAGCGTTGCCGGGCGGCCGGCCGAGCGGACCGTGAAACCGATACTCTCGTTCTCTCCATCGGCCCAGAGGTGCACGACGCGGCCGGTGCGAGAGTCGAGGTAGACCTGGAGCGTGTTGCCCGCGGCATCCCGGAAGAACCGGGTCTGGTAGCCGCGGTAGGCAGCGGGGTCGTCCAATCCCGGCTCGGGGAAGGCCAGGACCGGAGCCGCCTGCCTCGGTGCCACGGCCG
The DNA here is from genome assembly GCA_036274195.1 of Gemmatimonadaceae bacterium. Classification (GTDB taxonomy): domain Bacteria; phylum Gemmatimonadota; class Gemmatimonadetes; order Gemmatimonadales; family Gemmatimonadaceae; genus JAJKIV01. The sequence continues at coordinate 5,883 of DASUGD010000204.1, forward strand.
CAAGCTGGGCGAACAGGGTGATGAGGGCGAGGGTCATGGGCACCAGTATGCGATTTCAGGTCACGAGGCGGGAGTCGGGCCCGCCGTCCACCCCGTCCAGGGCTACCTCCACCGGTTGGTTCTTGCGGACCTGAGGGTGGGACGTTATTACCGACGTACTCAAACGGCGATATCCGCCGAGCCCCTGAGTACGCGGCTTTTCACGGGTGGGCCGGACCGACTAGCTGCGCGCTGTTGTGGAATCGATTCCATCGACCGTCGTGAATCCATAAGGACGTGCATCGCTGAGCTCTTGACGTCGGTGCCCCGCCACGGCGGGGCACCGTTTGCACCCCGTAGCCGGGAGGGAGGACTATGGCGAAGGAACGTTGGGTGGTGGCAGCGTTGCTGATCGGCGCCGCGTTAGGTAGCCCGTTGCGCGCACAGGGCACGGGAAGCGTATCGGGACGAGTCGTGGACTCCACGACGCAGCAACCGGTCGCGAACGCGCAGGTGCAGGTGGTCGGCACGCAGATCGGTGGCCTCACGCGGCTCGATGGCCGCTATTTCCTGCAGGGCGTCGCGGTCGGTCCACAGCGAATCAGGGTCACGCGAATCGGATTCGGCGCTCAGGAAGCGCCCGTCACCGTGACGGCTGGCGGAACCGCGACCGCGGACTTCACGCTGAGCGCTGTCGCGGCGACGCTGAGCGAAGTCGTCGTCACGGGCTACGGCAGCCAGCGACGTGAGGCCATCACCGGCTCCGTCGCGCAGGTCAACGCCGATGACGCCAACAAGGGCGTCGTGACGAACGCGAACCAGCTCGTCCAGGGCCGCGTCAGCGGCGTGCAGATGGTCACGAACAACGGCGAGCCCGGCGCCGGCGTGCAGGTCCGCGTTCGTGGCGGCACGTCGATCAGCGCGAGCAACGACCCGCTGTATGTCATCGACGGCGTGCCGCTCCAGAACGAGCAGACGGTCGCCGATGGGCCGAGCATGGGCTTCAACGCCGCGCTCCCGCGCAGCCCGCTCAACACGATCAACCCGAGCGACATCGAGTCGATCACCGTTCTGAAGGACGCATCGGCCACGGCGATCTACGGAAGCCGCGGCGCGAACGGCGTCATTCTGATCCAGACCAAGCGCGGCTCCGCCCGCGCGCAGACCGGCCTGCGCTACGAGGGCTACGCAGCCGCCGCGTCCCCGACGAAAGAGTTGGGCTACCTGGACGGCAACGAGTATCGCTCGTTCGTGCAAAAGGAGATCGCCGCTGGCAACCTCGATCCGGGCACGACCGCGTCACTCGGCACCGCGAACACGGATTGGGAGAAAGAGGTCACGCGCCAGGCGTACTCGCAGAACCACAACATCTCGTTCGCCGGCGGAACCGAGGCCACGAAGTACCGTGCGTCGCTCAACTACTTCGAGCAGCAGGGTGTCGTGCTCTCGAGTGGCATGAAGCGCTATCAGGGTCGCCTCAACGGGTTGCACAGCACGTTCGGCGGGAAGCTGGGCATCGGGCTCAACCTCGCCGCGTCGCGCGTCAACAACGACTACATCCCGTTCGAGAACGGCGGTGGTTTCACGGGCGGCGTCTTCACGAACGTCGCGATCTACAACCCCACGCAGCCCGTGATGGTGACGGACCCCGCGACGGGCCAGCAGAAGTACTACGAGACCGGCACAGGCGCGCAGGACGCGCGTAACCCGGTGGCCCTCGTGAAGCAGATCTCGGACATCGCTCCCGAGAACCGCGTGCTCGGCAACGTGACGGGGACGCTCAGCCTCCTGCCGAGCCTGACGGCGCAGACGACCGTGGGCGTCGACTACAGCGGATCGGTGCGGCAGACCTACATCCCCCGGGCCAACGCGATCGGCGCCGCGAGCAACGGGTATGCTCGCCAGTCCGAGACGAACCTGCAGAACCTCAACTTCCAGCAGCTCCTGACGTACAACCCCAACTTCGCGCAGAAGCACGAGCTCGACATCGTCGGCGGCTACGAGTATAGCTCCTTCGACAACTACGGGTTCGCCGTCGAGGCGCAGAACTTCGTCAGTGACGAGTTCACGTGGAACAGCCTGTCCTCCGGTGTAGCGGGCGCGGCGCCACCGCCGACCTCCTACGACAACGAGAGCAAGCTGGTCTCGTTCTTCGGTCGCGCGAACTATGGCTTCGCGAACAAGTACTTCATCACGGGCGTCCTCCGGTACGACGGATCATCGCGACTGGCGGAAGGCAACAAGTGGTCGACGTTCCCCGCGCTCTCGGCCTCGTGGCGGCTGAGCGAAGAGGGATTCATGCAGAATCGCCCGTTAGGCCTCTCGACCCTCGCGCTCCGCGCCGGCTGGGGTATCCAGGGCAACCAGGCGGTGCGTCCGTACGGAACACAGCTGCTGCTCAAGGCTGACCCCGGCGCGCGATACCCGTTCGGCGGCACGCTCACGACGGGACTCAGTGCCACACAGGTCGCGAACCCCGACCTGAAGTGGGAGACGTCGAACCAGGTCAACTTCGGCATCGACTACGGCTTCAAGAACGATCGCTTCAGCGGCGTCATCGACTTCTATCAGAAGAAGACGAAGGACCTCATCCTCGAGGTCCCGGTGCCGCAGCCGGCCGTCGTACCGACTCGCCTCGAGAACATCGGTGACGTGAAGAACACCGGCGTGGAGTTCTCGCTCGACGCACGCCTCTGGGAAGCCTCGAAGCGGCAGCTCACTGTGGGGCTCATTGGGACGGTTGACCGCAACGAGGTGGCGAGCCTCGGCGAAGGCCGGTCGTTCATCGAAACTGGCTCCGTGAACGGCCAGGGACAGTCGGGCCGCAATTCGCAGCGCATCATCGTCGGCGAGCCGCTCGGCACGTTCTGGGGGCCCAAGTTCCTCAAGGTGGACGCAGACGGCAAGCAGGTGTTCTTCTGCGCGAAGGAGCGCCCGGAGTGCGTGAACGGCGAGACGACGGTCCCGGCGGGCGACGACGACGCGATTCTCGGCAACGCGAACCCGGACTTCACGCTCGGCCTAACGAGCAACGGGAAGTGGGGCAACTTCGACGCGAGCTGGCTGTGGCGCGGCGAGTTCGGCGGCCAAGTATTCAACAATACGGCGCTCGTGTATCAGACGAAGAGCAACGTGAAGCAGGGTCGCAATTTCCTAAAGGATGCGCTCAGTGACCCCGACGCGATCGGTGAGCCGGCGATCTACTCGTCGCGCTGGATCGAGAGCCGCACGTTCGTCCGCCTCCAGAACGTCACGATCGGGTACACGTTCGACGCGCGGTCGGTGAGCAAGTTCTCCCGCTCCCTGCGCGCGTACGTGTCCGGCGACAACCTGTTCCTGTTCAGCGGCTATAACGGCTACGACCCCGAGGTGTATGTCAACGGTGGTTTGGCCTCGCGCGGCATCGACTACGTCACCTTCCCACGCGCTCGGACGTTCACGACCGGGCTGCAGATCGAGTTCTGAGGATACGAATCCATGACTTCATTTCTATCCAAATCGATCCGGCAGATCGGCCGCGGCGCAGTGCTGGCCGCGCTGGTGGCGCTCCCGCCGCTGGCATGTACTGATCTGACCGAGGTCCCGAACGACGCCCTCACGCCGGACAACGCGTTCAAAAGCGATCCCGAGCTCGTTGCCGGCATCGCGTCGGTGTACGCGAGACTCCGCAACCCGCTCAATGACTTTTACAACTTGAGCGAGATCACGACGGACGAGATGGTGGTCCCAACCCGAGGCAGCGACTGGTTCGACAACGGACGCTGGCTCGAGATTTACCGCCAGACATGGACGGCGAACAGCGGTTCAGCCCTCGCCGACATGAACAACAGCTGGAACGACATGTTCAGCGGCGTCGCGCGAGCGAACCTGATGATCGATGTGCTCCAGAAGCAGGGCGCCACCACCCCGGCCAACACTCAGGCCCTCGCCGAGCTCAGGGTGCTGCGGGCCTTCTTTTATTACCTGCTGCAGGACTTCTTCGGTGGCGTTCCACTCGTGACGGGAACGGCGCTCGAGGCGACTGCCCGAGTCTCGCGCGACTCGGTCTTCAAGTTCATCGAGTCGGAGCTGATTGCCGCGGCGCCGGATCTCCCGGAAACGCGCGACGCCTCTCAATACGGCCGCCTGACGCGGGGCGCTGCCAACGCGATTCTGGCGAGTCTCTACATCAACGCCGGCGTCTTCACCAAGGACCAGGGCATTAACGCCACGAGCTATAACTCGTGCGCCGGCATCACCGTCACCGGAGGCAAGGACGCCTGCCAGGCTGCGATCGATGCGGCGAACGATGTCATCAACTCCGGTGTGTACTCGCTGGCCCCGAACTTCAAGGACAACTTCTCCACGACGAACGAGAACTCGCCGGAGAACATCTTCGTCGTCGCGCACACGAACCAGCGGGGGCTCGGCGAAAGCTTTCCCATGCGGACGCTGCACTACAACCAGCTCGTCACGGGCGATGGTGGCCCCTGGAACGGCTTCGCGACGATCGCCGAGACATACAACAAGTTCGACCACGTGGCGGACAAGCGCGACTCGGTCTGGCTCGTGGGGCCACAGCGTAGCTTCAACACAGGCCAGCTGGTCAACGACCGCAACGGAAATCCGCTCGTCTTCACGCCGACGATCGGCAACATCGAGTCGGCGGGTGAGGGCGAGGGGGTTCGCTTCAACAAGTTCCCGCCGCAGCCTAGCGCGGTCTCTGGCGACGGCATGCCGAACGACTTCCCGTTCTTCCGACTCGCCGAGATGTACCTGATCAGGGCCGAGGCGGAATACGCGTTGGGGAACACGGGCGGCGCCCTCGCGGACGTGAACATCGTTCGTGCCCGCGCCTTCAACCCGCCGAAACCGCTTGCTGCCATCACCTCGCCCGACGACATCCTGCAAGAGCGGTTGTTCGAGTTCGTAGCCGAAATGAAGCGGCGGCAGGACATGATCCGATTCGGACACTTCACGGACGCGCGCGAATTCAAGCAACAGCGCGAACCATACCGCGTGCTGTTCCCGATTCCGGCAACGCAGATTCAGACCAACTCGAAGCTGACGCAGAATCCGGGTTACTGACGCTCGCTGGGTCGCGTGGCGCAGCCGCGCGACGTGGATTATCTCACGGGGGGAGGGGCGGTGATGCCCTCCCCCCGTGTGCTGAAAATCTTCGAGGATGTACATGGCCTTTGCCGTTCGGCGACTGCTGTTCCTCTCCTGCTGCTTCGTCGCCGCAAGCTGTTCCCGCGAGCGCGCAACCGATGACGGCCCGCGCGACGCCGCTCCGCCGCCCGTCGGGACGACACTCTTCACCCGACTGCCGGCGACGTACACCGGTGTGTCGTTCGGGAACCGGCTGGTGGAAAGCCGGGAGCACAACGTCTTCACCTACCGGAACTTCTACAACGGCGGCGGCGTGGCGATCGGTGACCTCACCGGCGACTCGCTTCCCGAAGTCGTGCTCACCTCCAACCAGGACGGCCCGCGCGTCTACCTCAACCTCGGCAGCTTCCGCTTCCGCGACATCACGAAGGCGTCAGGGCTCGAAACCGAGAAAGGTTCGTGGACCACCGGCGTGGTGCTCGCCGACGTGAACGGCGATGGACGGCTCGACATCTACTTGTGTCGCGCAGGATCAGGCGATCCACAGAGTCGGGCCAATCAGCTGTGGATCAACCAGGGCAACGCGAGCGACGGCACGCCGCGGTTCAAGGAGATGGCCAGTGAGTACGGCGTCGCAGATCCTGGCTACTCGACCCAGGCCGCGTTCTTCGACTACGACCACGACGGCGACCTCGATCTCTTCATCATCAACAACTCGCCCCGGCCGGTGAGCAGCTTCGACAACCGCAACGTGCGGAACGTCAGGCATCCGTATGGCGGTCACAAGCTGTATCGCAACGACAACGGCAAGTTTACCGACGTGAGCGCGCAGGCCGGCATCTTCGGCAGTGAAGTGGGATTCGGCCTCGGGCTCGCCGTGGCCGACGTGAACCACGACGGCTGGCCCGACATCTACGTATCGAACGACTTCTTCGAGCGCGACTACCTCTACATCAACAACCGGGACGGCTCGTTCGTGGAGTCGCTCGAGAAGGCGATGCCCTACTCGAGCTACTTCTCGATGGGGCTCGACGTCGCCGATATCGACAACGACGGGTGGCCCGACATCTACACGACGGACATGCTGCCTGACGACGAGGCGCGCCTCAAGACGACGTCGTCGTTCGATTCGTGGGAGGTCTACCAGGCGAAGGTCCGCACGGGTTACGGCCGCCAGTTCATGCGCAACATGCTCCAGCACAACAACGGCGACGCGTCGCTGCATCCGCGGCAAACGCCGACCTTCTCGGACATCGGCCAGCTGGCTGGGGTCTCCCGAACGGACTGGAGCTGGAGCGCGCTGATCGCGGACCTCGACCTCGATGGCAACAAGGACATCTTCGTCACGAACGGGCTCCTGCGGGACGTGACGTCGCAGGACTACATTGCCTTCCTCGCGGATGCGAGGACGATGGGAAGCGCGCGGGCGGCAGGGGCGGGCAAGGTGGACTTCATGAAGCTGATCGGCGCCATGACCTCCACGAAGCTCGCCAACTTCGCGTTCCGGAACCACGGAGACTCCTCGACTGGGCTCGGGGCAGGCTGGTCGTTCTCGAACGAGGCGAAAGCGTGGGGGCTGGACACGCCGACCTTCGCGAGCGGCGCGGCGTACGGTGACCTCGACGGCGACGGGGCGCCGGACCTCGTGGTCAACAACGTCAACGACCCGGTCTTCATCTATCGCAACAACGCCCGCACGCTGGACAAGGAGAACCACTATCTCCAGGTGCGGCTCGACGGCGAGGGGAAGAACCGCTTCGCCGTCGGCGCCCGCGTGACGCTCTACGGCGGGAGCGAGCAGTTCGTGCAGGAGCTCGCGCCAACGCGCGGCTTTCAGTCGAGCGTGGACTACGTCCTGACGTTCGGCGTGGGTCCGTGCCTAACGCTCGACTCTCTCATAGTCGAATGGCCCGACGGCCGAGAGACGGTTCTGAATGGGGTGGCGACGAATAAACGGGTCCTGATTCGTCAGGCGGAGGCTGCGGCAGGGAACCGGGAACAGGGAACAGGGAACCGAGCCCTCACATCGCGTTCACGGTTACTCGAGGACGTGACCGACCTCACGGGCATCTCGTGGATTCACCGGGAGAACCAGTTCGTGGACTTCGACCGCGAGCGGCTCATGCCGCGGATGGTCTCCACCGAGGGGCCGGCGCTGGCTGTCGGCGATGTGAACGGCGACGGGCTCGACGACATTTACTTCGGCGGCGCGAAAGGTCAGCCCGGTGCGCTCTACATCCAGCAAGCCGACGGACGCTTCACGCCAAGCAACACCGGTGTCTTCGCCGCGGATTCGGCCTCGGAGGACGTCGCCGCCGTGTTCTTCGACGCGAACGGCGACAAACACCCCGATCTCTACGTGGTGAGCGGCGGCAACGAGTTCAGCGAGCTCGCCTCCGCGCTGCAGGACCGACTCTACCTCAACGACGGGCACGGCCAGTTCCACAAAGCCGAGGGGAGCCTCCCGACCGACGGCATCAGCGGGTCCCACGTGCTTGCCGAGGACTACGACGGCGACGGCGACATCGACCTGTTCGTCGGAGGCCGCGTCGTGCCCTGGAAGTACGGCGCCAACCCGCAGAGCATGCTGCTGCAGAACGACGGGCGCGGACACTTCACCGATGCAACGCCACGGCTCGCCCCGGAGCTCGCGCGCGTGGGGATGGTCACCGACGCCGTCTGGAGCGACGTCGATGGCGATGGGCGGAAGGACCTCGTGGTCGTGGGCGAGTGGATGCCGATCACGATCTTCCATAACGCCGGCGGCGGTCGCCTAACGCCAATGGTCGCGTCAGGGCTCGAGCACAGCGCCGGCTGGTGGAACCGCATCGTTGCGGGAGACTTCACCGGCGACGGGAAGGTGGATTTCATTGTCGGCAACGCGGGGCTCAACTCGCGGTGCCACGCGAGCGCCACGGAGCCGGTCACGATGTACGTGAAGGACTTCGGCCAGACCGGCTACGCCGAGCAGATCGTGTCGTGCTTCAACCACGGGGTGAGCTACCCGCTGGTGGTTCGCGACGAGCTCCTCAAGACGGTGCCGAAGCTCGCGTCGCGCTATCCCACCCACAAGGCCTACGCGACGCAGACCGTGGCGGACATGTTCTCTCAGTCGGAGCTGGCCGATGCCATCTTCAAGTCGGCGGAAACGTTCGCCACGAGCCTCGTTCGCAACGACGGTGGCGGGAAGTTCACGCTGATCCCGCTGCCGCGGGAGGCACAGCTGGCGCCCGTGTACGGGATCTTCCCGCACGATGTCGATGGTGACGGCGTGACCGACCTGGCTCTCGGCGGGAACCTCGATGAGGTGCGCACCGACATCGGTGCCATGCATGCGAGCTACGGGCTCGTGCTGAAGGGCGACGGACGAGGCACGTTCGAGCCCATCCCTGTCACGAAGAGTGGATTCTTCGTGCCCGGTCAAACACGCGACATTCAGCGCGTGCGCACGCGAAACGGGGCGCTCTACGTCGTTGCCCGCAACAACGACCGCCCGCTCGTGTTTCGTGGCGCGCCAGGACGCTGAGTGGCGCGCCGTCCGGTTTGCTGCTCAGTGCTTTGTCTTGATGATGACCACGCCGTTGGCGCCGCGTATCCCGTACATCGAGGTGCTGGCGGCGTCCTTGAGCACCTTGATCGACTCGATGTCGTACGGGTTCAGCCCGGGAAGGTCACCATCAGGTCCCGGCTCGACGGGCGTTCCATCGATTATGTAAAGCGGGGAGGCCATTGGCTGACCGGACGTCGCGCCGCGAATGCGGATCGCGATTCCTCCGCTCGGCGTCTTGACGAGCATCACACCGGGAAAGCGTCCTTCGAGAGTTTTCTCGACGGAACCCGACGGGGTGTTCGATATGTCCTTGGAGGTCACCTCTTGACCTGTCTTGCCCGCTACGGGGGCTGGCGTCGTCTGCGGCGTGCTGCCGCCTCCGCTGGAGCAGGCGGACGCGAAACCGAGGAGCAGCGCGCCGCCGAAC
>DASUGD010000205.1:0-33717 GCA_036274195.1 Gemmatimonadaceae bacterium
CGTTCCAACGCGGTCGCGTTGGAACGATGAAATTCGACTCTGACCCCTTCTTCATCCTTTCCTTGCTTTCCACGCCGCGAGCACCGTCGTCTCCTGCTCGGGACTGAGCGCGAAACGGGGCACGTTACGGCGCGCCTCCGGCACCGTTGCCCACCACGCGAGCGTGTCGCGAACAGTCGTGCCGAGTGGGCGGAAGCCGAGCCCCGCGGCCTTCGCCCGCGCGTTGCTGATCGCCGTGTGGCCGAAGTTGTTCCCCGTCGGCAGCACCCAGGGCACCATGCTGAAGATCTTGTTCTCGGTGAGAAAGTCGTAGTCGTCCACCTGCGTGAACGTGACCTTGGCGTCGAGTGCGCGCGCGGCTTCTTCCACGAACGCGCGGATCGTGATGGGATCCCTGGGTGCGGCGACGTTGAACGGGCCAGAGCGTTTGTCCTCCACCAGCTTCACCATGAACTCGGCGAGGTCGCGCACGTCGATGAACTGCGCCGTGTCATCGAGCTTACCAGGCACCAGCACCTCACCACCGCGCACCAGGCGCACGGGCCAGTACGGGAAGCGGTCCGTCGTGTCGCCGGGGCCCGCGATGTACGACGGCCGCACGACGATGCCGCCTTGCCCGAACGTGTCGAGCACGATCTTCTCGCACTGCGCCTTGTTCACGCCGAACGCCGCCGAGCCGTCGTTCATGTCGCCCTCGAGGAGCGGTGGCGTGGACTCGTCCAGTCCCTTCTTCATGTACGGGTAGTACACGCCCGTGGACGACGTGAAGCTGTACTGCGCGACGTTGCCCTGGAGGAGTGCTGTGGACTGGCGCACCCAATCGGGGTTCGTGGCCGAATCGTCGAAGACGGCGTCCCACTTTTTCCCCTCGAGGGCACCGAGCTGCCCGTTGCGGTCGCCGACGAGCCGCTCGACCTCGGCCGGCAGCATGCTGTCATCCTTCCGGCCGCGCGTGAAGATCGTGACCTTGTGGCCGCGGGCGACGGCGTGCTTCACGAGGTGGGGTCCGATGAAACCCGTGCCACCGAGAATCAGGATCCGCATGGAAGCGCGCGCGAGCTCGGGCTCCGATGCGTCGAGGACGCGGGGCGCTGCGGCGCCGACGAGCATCGACCCGCCAACGGCGGCCGAGGTCTTCAGAAAGTCACGTCTGCTGGGCATCTGCGGGGCGGGGATGGGTGGTGAGTCGACACCGATTTTACCTGCCCCGCCGGAGGCCCGCTACAGTGGTCTGGTCGATGAAACCGATGTGGCGTTGCTTGCAGTGAGACCCGTTGTCGGTGCATGACGAGGTCTACGCGCTCGTGCTCGTGCGGTTCACCTTCGGCGTGGCAGCTGGATCGAGAACCCGTCGAACGCGTGCGTGACGAGCGTGCTGTCGCTCGTGCCAGCGCTCGCGCCTGACGCGACCCTACGCACCGCGTCGCGCAGCGCCGTGAGGAAGTGCGGGTCGGACACGGCGAGGTTGTGCGCCGTGAGCAGCTTGCGCGGCGCCGGCGTGAGCGAAGCGAGCCGCTCGACGGAGCGCGTGTACGCGCCGAAGTCCGACCCCGCGCCGAACACGTAGATCGGCCCTTCGTAGAACGTGTCGCCGGTAAAGAGCAGCCCGTGCGCCTCGTCGCGCAGAGCAATCGCATCGGGCGCGTGGCCGGGCACGCTCAGCACCTCGAGTGAGCGGCCACCGAGGTCGATACGCGACCCGTCGTGGACGACGCCAGTGACGCGCCACGGGCGAATGCGGTACGTGGCGCTGTCGAAGCCCGGGGGCAGCGCACCACACAGAGCACTCGGGGCGACCTCACCGCCGACATCGGCGTGCGGGTAGCCACGCGCGTTCTCTCGGGTGAACGGCAGGTCGAGCGAGAGTACGCGCGTGAACGCGTGGTTGCCGCCCACGTGGTCGTGGTGTGAGTGCGAGTTGAGCACGACGACCGGCCGATCCGTCAACGCCGACACGACTGCGGCGATATTGGCGATCCCCATGCCGGTGTCGAAGAGCAGCGCGCGCTCGCGGCCGACGATGAGATACGAGATGACCTCCTGCCACTGGAGGGGCTCATAGATGGCGTAGACGTCGGGGTCGACGCGATACACCTCGAACCACTCCGACGGCACCGGCACGCGCGGGAGTGACGCGTAGGCGGGCCGCGGCAGCTTGGCGCACCACTCTGGCCGCTCGGTGGGTTGTTGCGCCGGCAGCCGCGCGGCATGCGCCGCGAGGAGAGCGCACACGGCCCTAACGACCAACGCGGTGGTCGTACAGCAGGGCCGGGGCATGGCGGACGGTGCGAAGCGGGCGTGCATCAATGGCAGATTCCGCTGACGGTAACGGACGCTCCGAGACCACCCAGAAAGTCGACCGACAGACTATAGGCCGTCGGGGTGGTCGACAGACAGACCCCGCGCTTGTCTGGCCTCAGCGCACCACCGGCAACACGAGCCGAGACAGGTAGGCGGACGTGTGGTGCACGGTGTTCTTCGCCTTTCTCCACGTCGCCTCATCGTAGTTCTTCCCGCCCGTATTCAAGTTGCGGTCGAACCGCGGGAAGCTCGAGCTCGAGACCTGAACGCGCAGCCGATGCCCGGGCGGCAGGTACCACGAGGTCGCATGCACGTCGACCGGAACTTCGTACACCTTCCCCGGCTGCATCATCACCGGCTTCGCGTATGACTCGCGATATCGCACGCGAGTGACGCCTTCGACCATGTTCATCGACCGGCCGTCGGGGAACACATCGAGCAGCTTCACCGTGAGGTCGGTGTCCGGGGCATCGGAGCTCAGATACATGACGGCGGAGATCGGGCCGGTGAGCTCGAGCCCTTCGCGCAGTTCGTCCGTGGTGTACACGAGAACATCCGGTCGCTGCTCGATGTCCCTGTTGTCGTACGAGCCCGGCTGGTCCTTCGGGTTGCCGGTGCAGCAGATGGCCCCGCCGCGCGACGGAACCGGATCGCCTGGGTCGTACGTGAACGTGTCAGGGCGCTCGCTCGCTGGCGGCTTCTCGATCGTCAGGCGGCCGCTGCCGCCCGACGTGTTGGCGCGGCCATCGCTCCGCAGATAGTAGGGGGTCGGGCGCATGCCGCTGACCGGCCACGTATCCGACGTCCGCCACTCGTTCCGCCCGATCACGTAGTACTGAATGCGCGGCAGCGAATCGATCGCGTGCGCGTTCTCGCGGAGCCAGCGGTCATACCAGGCGAGATACGTCTCCGCGTAGTGCAGCCGGGCGTCGCCGACGTCGAGATCACCGACCTTGGTTTGACTGTTCGCCGCCATGAAGGCGCAGTGCGTGGTAGGCGCGATGATGGCGTATTGCCCGTTTCGCGCTCGATCGTTGAGCGCGTTCTTCCTGAAGAGGGCAGCTTCCTCGAGCGCTTCGCCGGCCATGTCGAACCACGACGAGATGTGCAGCGCGGCGACGGTCACGCTGTCGTCAGGCGCGAGATAGCCCTGCTTGTCCCACCAGGGGTCGTCGGGCGACCGCTCGAGGAAGTTCCGCCAGTCCCACGAGGGTGAGCCCGCCCGGTCGGTCATGTCGATGAGCGGAAGGGTGCGCAGGAACGTCGCGAAATCGACGTTAGGCGGAGGCCGCCGCCCCTTATCCGTCGACGCCCACACCGGCATCCAGCCGAAGTTGATCGAGACGGCGAAGGTCCCACCCTCGACCGAGCCCCAGAACTCGCGACGCCGGCCCACGCGGCCAATGTTGCCGCCGGCGGCCTGAGGGATCGCGGCGATGTGCTTCGGGTGGCGCTGCTGCGCGGCGATGATCTGTCCCTCGCCCAGGTAGGAGCAACCATAGGTCCCGATGCGGCCGGTCGACCACGGCTGCGCGCCGATCCAGTCGAACATGTCGGACCAGTCGGTCATGTCGCCTTGATAAACGTGGTACTCCCCCTCCGACTCGAACTTGCCGCGGACGTCCTGCACGGCCACTGCGTACCCGTGCGACGCGAAGAATCGGGCTGAGACGTCACCGCCCGGGTTCGCGCCCTTGTTGTATGGCGTGCGCATGAGGATCGTCGGCAGCGGGCCAGTGAGATCCGTTGGCCGGTACAGATCGGTCGCGAGCCTAACGCCGTCGCGCATGGGCACCATCACTTGCCGCTCGATCGTCACCTCGTGGCTGCCCTGAGGACGCGGGTATGGCGCGCCCGCGGGCGGTTGCGCTGCGCTCGGCGCACTGAGCGCCATGACGGCGAGCGATGCGAAGGCTGCGGTACGCATTGGCGGCTGGATTTCGAGTTGGGGTTCCGGCCCGAACGGCGACTATCGACCGGCGGCGGTTGATGAGATAACGTCGAGCGCCCTTTTCGGTAACCCGTCCGGATCGAGGCGAAATGCACGCCCGACCGCTCGGGAGCAGGTTCCTGGTCTGCGGGACGTCGCCTTCACGCCGTGATGACGCGCGCGCGAGCGAACCACTCCGTTAGGCGCTCCAGCCCTGCCTGATCGTCGGTGTCGAACGTGTTCGCCTGCTCGGAGTCGATGTCGAGCACGCCGAGCAGCTCACCGCCAGCCCCGAACACCGGCACGACGATCTCCGATCGCGACCGCGCATCACAGGTGATGTGTCCCGGAAACTCGTTGACGTCCGGGACGATCACCGTGCGGCGCTCAGCCGCTGCTGTCCCACACACGCCCTTCCCGAACCGGATCTCGAGGCAGCCCAGCGTACCCTGGTAGGGCCCGACGCGTAGCAGGTCCGGTGATACGACACGATAGAAGCCTGTCCACAGGAAGCCGAAGCCGTGATGCAGGAGCGCGCTCATCGTCGCCATTGCCGTCACGGGGTCGTGGGTGTCGCCCATGACCTGGTCGAACGCCTCCTGCACCAGCTCGTAGGCACGAGCCTTGGGCTCGTGCCTAACGTCGAGCAGCGTCTCAGCCACGCGGTTTCATTCCTCCGATCCTGCCGACGGCGCGACCTGGCCGAGCCCGATGACTTCGCCGCTCGCGAGCACATGATCCTTCATCGCGGCGACCAGCGCATCGTACGTGGCCCGCGCGTCGTCAGGCAGCGTCGTGTCGAGCGCGAAGACCTGAAAGTGATAGCGATGCTTCGGCCCCGCGGGAGTGCGCGGCCCCATGTACGGATGGTCCGGCCCGCGGATGTTCGGCCCGTTCTGCGCGCCGGCCGGTGGCTCGGTCATCCCGGCCTCGAGCTTGGTGACCGTCGCCGGGATGTTGACCATGGTCCAGTGCAGGATCGGCATCTCGGCGCGCATCGCGTCGGCGTCCTGCATGATGATCGCGTACGACTTCGTTCCCGCCGGTCCGGCGGTCCACGACAGGCCGGGGAATACGTTGCCGCGATATTGCGTGTTCTCGAACGGAATGTCGCCGCCTGGTTTGAAGGCGGGCGAGCTGACGGTGAGCTTCGCGTTGCCCTTTGCCGGGAGGTTCACGAGCGCGAGCTTCGCCGCACCGACCTCGGTCTCGGCTGGCGGTTGCTGGGCCGAGGCGCCGGTGGCGCCGACGCTGGCGATGACTGAAGTGATCAACAGGTGCCGTCTCATCCGTCTCTCCTCACGAGTGCGATGCATCGAAGCTACTGCATTGTCGGGGCGGGGATTCGCCCGAGCACTCTTCCACGGCAATCCCCAGACCGAAGGATCGTTATCGTAGCTCTGGCGGTAGCTTCTTTTCTCGATCGCCGTCTTGCGCTGCGGTCGGCAGTGTGCACGTTCCGGCGGAGCGTTAGGTAGCGAGACTTCCTCTTGCGCGGCGGATGCATGGACACAAACGTCTCTCACAGGGCAGAACCTACTTTGTCCGGGCCGGCCTCGGCATCCGCCGTGCGTGGGGCGGAGCCTGCCAGCGCGCCTCCCGCGCTCCCTCGGCGTCTCGGCTTCTGGGAAACCACGCTGATCGTCATTGGCGTGACGATCGGAAGCGGAATCTTCCGCGTGCCGGCCTCGGTGGCCGACACGGTAGGGTCGCCGCTCGGGGTCGCGGCGGTGTGGGTCGCCGGCGGCGTCATCTCGCTGTGCGGCGCGCTCGCGTTGGCGGAGCTGGCGGCGGCATTCCCGGAACCCGGTGGCGTGTTCGTCTATCTTCGCGAGGTGTACGGGCCCGCCGTCGCCTTCCTGTTCGGCTGGATGTACCTCTTCGTCGGACCGACCGGTGTTGCGGCGGTGGCCGTCGTGTTCGGCGAGTACCTCGGGCGGCTTCTGGGGCTGTCGGGTGTCGGCGTCAGGCTTCTGGCCGCTGGCGCGATCGTCATCGTCGCGGCCGCGAGCTATCGCTCGGTGCGCGGAGCGAGCGTCCTGCAGGGTGCCGCGACGTTAGGCAAGATGGCCGGCCTGGCCGCGATCGTCGTCGTCGCGTTCCTCATCGGCGACGGGAGCGCTGGCGCATTTGGAGCGGGTGCGCCCGCGCCGGCGGACGCGAGGTGGAGCGGCGTCGGCCTTGCTCTGGTTGCAGCGCTGTGGGCGTACAACGGCTTCCAGGACATGCTCCCGGTGGCCGGTGAAGTGCGCGACCCGGGACGCGCGCTGCCGCGCGCGCTACTCGCCGGGACGGCGATCGTGGTGGCCATCTATCTCGCCGCGAACGCTGCGTACCTGCACGTCCTGCCGTACGCGGCGCTGCGGGCGTCACCGCTCGTGGCGAGTGACACGATGGTGCGAGTCGTCGGCGCGGGTGGCGCCGCGGCGGTGGCGTCGGCGGTGATCGTCTCGACCTTCGGCACGGTGAATGCGCTCGTGCTCACGCAGCCGCGCGTGTTCTATGCGATGGCCGACGCGGGGCTCCTCTTCCGGTCGCTCGCGCGAGTACACCCGCGCTTCGCGACACCGCACGTCGCGATCGTCGGCTACTCCGCGGTTGCCGTCGTCGCCGTGTGGGTGCGCAGCTTCGAGCAGCTCGCCGAGGCGTTCGTGTTGGGCGTCTGGCCGTTCCTGGCGCTCGCCGTGGCGGGTGTGATGATACTGCGCCGCAAACGTCCCGAGCTGGTGCGCCCATACCGGACGCCATGGTATCCGGTGGTGCCGCTCGTCTTCATCGCCGGGACCCTGTGGGTGGTCGGGAGCGCGCTCGTGGCGCGTCCGGTGACGACGCTCGGCGGTATCGTCCTCACGCTCGTCGGCCTGCCGGTCTACGTCTTGTGGCGGCGCATAGCGAGATGACAGTACGGTGTGCGATGGATCGAGAACTACGTGTCACGCTTCACGACGATGCCCGTCGAGCCGATCAACCACCGGGCGATCTTCGAGGGGATGCGATGACCATCCGGGGAATCGCGGTGCCTAGCGAGCGACTCATGGCAGGTTCATCGCTCGCAGCAGGGCCTGAACTCGGGGACGGCTCGCGATCGCGCGGAACTCTGGTGCGTGCCTGACGTACGTCAGTCTCGGATCGCGGACGGCGTAGGCGCGTTCCAACTGCGCGATGGCGGCGTCGGTATCCCCTACATCGCGTAGGACCCTGGCCTGTTCGAACGCCGACACGTATTTGCCGTCGCGAGCGCGGACACGGAGACGCTGGCGGTCGATCTCAGCGAGTCGGCGCAGCGCGTCTCGGTATCCGGATTCCCCGCGCGCGGTGGCGGTGGCCTGCGCTTTGGCGGTATCCCGGGCGATCGCGATTCCCGCACGCAGTTCGGCAAGGGCGACGTCGTACCGTCCCTTCCGCGCGAGCGCGCCAACCAGATCGTCGCGCGCACGAGAATACGCGGAATCGAGCTGCAAGGCCCGGCGCAGCTCGACGATGGCCTCTTCATCCCTTCCGGCGAGCGTCAACGTGTAGCCGACGGCCCAGTAGTAGTGGCGGTAGAGCTGGTCCATCTCACGGGCTCGACGAATCTGGGCCAGCGCCTCCGGGAACCGGCCTAACGAACGAAGGTGGAGCGCGTAGAAGGTCAGGATGTACGCGTTCTCGGGATCGAGCGCGATTGCTCGCCGATATTCTTGCTCCGCTTCCGTCCACCGATAATGGTAGAACGAAAGGGTTGCCGCGAGCATGGCGTGGCCAAGACCGGACGTGGAGTCGAGTGCCACCGCTTTCTTTGCCGCCGTCTCCGCCTTGGCGAACGCCTCGTCGGCCGGCATGTGGCCGTACCACGCGTATCCCTGATAGATCTGCGCCAGCACTGCGAACGCCTCACCGTACAACGGATCGAGCTCGAGCGCCTCCGTGACGAGGCCGTGCGCTCGAACGAACGCCTCGTTGTTGCGCTTCGCGAGGTAGTACTCCGCCTTCAGCAACAGGAGATATGCATCCGGATGCGATGTGGATGGACGCGGGAGGCTTCCCGGGAGCCGGTTCGGAGTCGCCGGGGCCAGGCTAGCGGCGAGGTCCGCGACGATCGACTGCTCGGTGAAGAGCAGCGCGGCGGGTCGAAACGCGTAGGCGTGGGTCACGGTGGCGCCGCCACGCGCGAACGGGACGAGTGTGGTCTCGAGGACGAGAGAATCGGCACTCTGCATCACGCGCCACGTTAGGCCCGCCCTGGCCCCCGCCGCTCGGGCAGCCTCGCGGGCTTCCGCTTCACCACCTCCACGCGCCTCTCGGGTCGCCGATCCTGCGATGGCGTGGAGACCAGCGGCGCGCGCCAGCCCGCGGGTCACCCCGTGAGTGACGCCTTGGACCAGCATGTCGATCGTGCTGTCGCCGGTCGCGTTCGCGAGCGGCATCAAGACGAGGGAAGGTGCCGCGCGTGGCGCATCCGGCCTGAGATTCAGCCAGAGCCGCACGACCCCGGCCCCGGTGGCGCTTGCCACAAGCAGAACGATGCCGAGAAATGCAGCGATACGACGACTCCGCTTCGGCACCACCGCTGAAGGCTCCCGCGGAGCCGCCGGTCGACCCGTCGAAGCGTCTTCGGGCGTTGTCGTGACGGGCGGACGGCCGCTCGCCGTGCTGCTGCGCACCGCCGAGACGAGTCGAATCGTGTCCGCGGACGGTTCACTGCCGTACTCCTCGGCCAGCCGGTCACGAAACTCCGCGTAGGCCTCCAGCGCGCCCGCTCGATCTCCGGCAGCGGCGTGCAGCTGAATCAATCGGCGGTGATTCGCTTCGTCGTTGGGCGAGAGAAGGGTTGCACGCCGCGCCCACTCCATGGCCGAGCCGAAGCGACCAATGACCGCGTCGCGTTCCGCCAAGATGCTTGCGGCCTTTGTCGCCTGCTGGCGCCGACGTCCGCGCTCGTCGTCCAGCCACCGCTCCAGCTCCGGGCCGGCGCCGACCACGAATACGCCCTCGAGCAGGTCACCGCGAAACAGCGTTAGCGCCTGTTCTGGATTCTGTGAGGAGATGGCCTCGTCGAATGCAACAGCGTCACACCACAAGTGGTCAGCGGCGACGCCGATCTCTTCCTCCCCACGATGCGTGAGCACACCGCTGCCCAGCTCATGGCGCAGCCAGCTCAATGCTTGTCGCAGGGAAGCGCGTGCTGCTCGCTGCTCGGCCTCGGGCCAGAAGAGTCCTACCACGGTGTCCCGTCGCCGAAAGCGGTCACGACCCGCGAGGGCGAGGTAGGACACGAGCGCAAGGCGCTTCGACTGCCTGAGCACTGACCGCACCTCGCGACCCCGTGCGTCACGAACGTCCAACGGCCCGAGGACAACGAGACGCACACGGCCAGTCAGACCCGCGGTCACACGCGCCTCCCTTCCATGTTGCGCTGCGGTCACGTCGAAGTGACGTAGGCCGAACACTCGTCAGCAGTACCTACTCTATTACACCGGTAACGCCCGGGCTAGAGACCCGAACCAGGAGGCTTTCCATGCCGCGCCTAATCCCTCGCCTGTTGGCCATGACCTTCGCGCTGGTGGCGTGCTCGGACCGACCCACGGTCACCGGCCCAATCCCGACCTCGCCAAGCGCGAGCGCCGTCAAGTTCTGGGAGGACAACGCCGCCGTCTACTGGAATGGCGTTACCAACGGCCTCGCTGTGAAGTACGCCAAGAGTCCGTTCGAGACGATCCGTAATTTCGGGATCGTGAGCGTCGCCGGCTACAACGCCGCCGTCGCCGCCGAGAAAGGGGGGATCGGCCCGGAACACCCATCGGTGCATGCTGCAATCAGTGCTGCCTCCATAGTAGCGCTGACGTACCTGTATCCGGGTGAGGCGGCGGCACTGGAAACACGCCTGGATGAGTACCTCGCTGCCGATGGTTGGCCTGCTACCCGCAACACCGATGTCGCGTCAGGCGAAGTCATTGGACGTGACGTTGCCGCACAAGTCGTAACGCGGGCCCAAGGTGACAGGTTCTTCGCACCGTGGACCGGCACGGTGCCCACTGGCCCGGGCATGTGGTTCAGCGCGACTCCCCCGGTGGGGGCTATGTGGGGCCAGGCGAAACCGTACTTCCTGCTCTCGGGCGATCAGTTCCGTCCGCCGCCGCCACCCGCATTCGGTTCGCCGGAGTTCCTGGCGGCGCTCGCAGAGGTTCGGCAAATCGCCGACACGCGCACCGCGGAGCAGGATCGCATCGCAAAGTTCTGGGCCGCCAACGGGCCGGGATACTACAATGCGCAGGCAACCGCGCTGGCTGTGCGGCACCGGCGTACCGAGCGCGAGACTGCCCACCTGCTGGCGCTCATGAACATGACCGCGTTCGACTGCGTCATTGTTTCGCACGAGGCGAAGTTTTTCTACTGGCTGCTGCGGCCCGTCATGGCCGATCCGCAGATCAAGCTGGCGATCCCGATGCCGAACTTCCCGTCGTACACGTCCAACCACGCGGTGATTTCGGCCGGCATGATGAAAGTCCTTGGCGCGAGCTTCCCAGCCGAGCGCGAACAGCTCGAGTCGCTGGCCGAGGAAGCCGCGATCTCGCGCGTTTATGCGGGCATCCATTATCGATTCGACTCTGACGTGGGGTTGGCGCTTGGGCGAACGGTGGCTGGATGGGCGCTCGCGCACGACGTCAATGGCCACGAGCCGTTCGTGTTGAAGTAACGCGCCACGCATGGCCGCCGGCACTGGCGCCTAACGATCCGACCTATCGCGTCGACACGCAGGTCAGACCGTCAGGCGCCAGTGCGCGTCGACATGGCGCATCCATCGTCGTTCCACCGGTTGTCGGCGCGAGCTACCGTCGTGGTGGCCGGATTCGTGTCGGCACTGCAAGATGCGATCGAGGTAGCGACGCCGAACACGTCGCGCAGGGCTGCCTGCGCCGCGTAGAAGCCGCAAAGGCCGTGCACGCCGCCTCCGGGCGGTGTCGCGGCCGAGCAGAGATAGAGGCCGCGCACTGGCGTTGTGTGCGGCCGCCGGCGCACGACGGGACGAAAGAACAGCTGCCGCAGCGTGTACGCGCCGTCGCCGATGTCGCCGCCGACGAGGTTCGGGTTTTTCGCCTCGAGCGCGGCCGGGGGCAGCACGTGGCGCGCCAGCACCAGGTCGCGAAAGCCCGGGGCGAAACGCTCGACCTGCGCCTCGATGCGACCCACCATGTCGACCGACGACCCGTTAGGCACGTGGCAGTAGCCCCAGAGCACGTGCTTGCCCGCGGGGGCGCGCGACGGATCGAAGCGGCTGGGCTGCGCCACGAGCACCATCGGGCGCTCGGGGTGCTCGCCGCGCGCTACCAGCGCCTCGCTCGTGGCCAAGTCTTCATACAGTCCGGCGAGGTGAACCGTGCCGGCGGTGGCGCACTCTGGCGATCGCCACGGAACGGGGGCGCCGAGTGCCCAGTCCACCTTGAACACGCCGGGCCCATAGCGAAAGCGCGAGAGCGCGCGACGGTAGTGAGCCGGGAGCACAGCCCCAGCCAAGTGCATCACTTCGCGCGGCGTGACATCGAGCAATACCGCACGCGCGGCCGGAAGCTCGGCGAGCGAGCGCACCGGGGCGTTCGTTTCGATCCGACCACCGAGCTTGACGAGATACGAGGCGAGCGCGTCCGTGATCGACCGTGATCCGCCACGAGCAATCGGCCACCCGGCACGGTGCCCGGCCGACGCGAGGACGAGCGCGAGCGCGGCCGTTCCGGCGCTCGACATCGGACGAAGCGAATGCGCCGCGATGCCGGCGAGCATTGCTCTTGCCTCGCGAGCGGCGAATCGCCCGACGACACGTGAGATCGAGCGCAGGCCGTAGAACCCGAAGCGCGCGAGCAGCAACGGATGCGCTGGCCAGTGAAGTGGTGCGAGCGCATCCGTCGCGAGCGCGGGCCATTGGCGCGTGAATGGGTCGACCAGCGCCCGATAGCGCTCGGCATCGACACCGAGCGAGCGCGCCGTCGTGTCGATGCAGCGCTCGAGATGTGCTGGCGGGCCGTCGTCGAACGGGTGCGCAAGCGCGAGTGGCGGTTCGATCCACTCGAGGCCGTGCTCGTGTAGCGGCCACGTCGTGAACAGCGGCGACGATGCGCCGAGCGGGTGAACTGCCGAACACACGTCGTGCACGAAGCCGGGCAACGTCAACGCTTCGGTGCGCGTCCCGCCGCCGATCGTGGCTGCTCCCTCCACAACGAGCACCGAAACGCCCGCCCGCGCGAGCACCACCGCGGCGGCAAGCCCGTTGGGCCCCGATCCTACGACGACCGCGTCTGTCACCGGTTCTCGTCTCCCACGAGGGCGCGAGGCGCGGTCCGTGCATATCACGTGCGAGGTGGCAGCTCTCTTTTCGCCGCGCGCGACGACGATCGCGCGAGGTGTGATCATCGGGGGGCTCACGCTCCTCGTCTTCATCCCCGCTGTTGCGATGGGGTGGGTGCGCACGCCATGGGCTCGAGGCGAACACCACGCCGTCGCGCAGCCGGTTGCATTCGATCATCGTGTTCACGTGACCGGTCTTCGGATCGATTGTCGGTACTGTCACGCCGACGCGGAACGCACGGCGTCGGCAGGCCTGCCGTCGACGAACAAGTGCGTCGCGTGCCACAGCCGTACCTGGATGTCGGCCGCACCCATGGCGCCGGTCCGCCAGAGTCTCGAGACCGGCCGTCCGATTGCGTGGGCGCGCGTCACGCAGCTGCCTGACTTCGTGTACTTCGATCACGCGATTCACGTCGGCCGCGGCGTTGGATGCGAGACGTGTCACGGCCGCGTGGACCGCATGGCGACGGCCGAGCAGGTCGTTCCCCTGACGATGGGCTGGTGCCTCGACTGCCACCGCAACCCGGGGCCACGACTTCGCCCGTTGACGGAGATCACGACGATGGGATATCGGCGACCGACCGCGGACACGAGCGGCGCGCGACTCGTTGCCCAGGGCGACCACATTCGCCGGCTCACCGACTGCACCACCTGTCATCGTTAGGCCGAGGTGGTTGACGTGTCGAGACGATACGACGAGTCGGATGGAACGCGCGAGTTTCCGCCGGGAGTGGCCGATCCGCCCGCGTGGGTCTCGCGGCGCGACTTTCTCACGCTCCTCGGTGCCGGCGCGGCGCTGGCCGCCGGTGCCTGCATGCGTCGTCCGGACAAACCGATCTTGCCGTACGTCCAGGCGCCGGCCGATGTCGTTCCAGGCATGCCGCTCTACTACGCGACCGCCATGCCGCTCGACGGCTACGCGACCGGTGTGCTCGTGCGAAGCGACACCGGCCGCCCGACGAAGGTCGAGGGGAATCCCGACCACCCCGCGAGCCTCGGCGCGTCGGGCGCGTTGGAGCAGGCATCGCTGCTCGAGCTGTACGATCCGCACCGGACGGGGGCGATGCGGGCGGGGCGCCGCCGCACGACGTGGGGCGCGTTCAAGGCAGGCTTCGCGCCGCCCGCGCTCTCGCGTCGTGTTGGCGCGCGCGGCGCGGGCCTGCGCGTGCTGATGCCGCCCACGACATCGCCGCTCACCGCATCGCTTCTCGAGCGCCTGCGCGAGACCTACCCTGAAGCGCGCACCTATTTCTACGCCCCACTCGAGAGCCCGGCGCGCATCGAGGCCTCGCGCAAGGCGTTAGGCACCGCGCTCGTGCCGCAGTACGACTTCCGGGCGGCTGACGTGGTCGTCGCGCTCGACGCCGACGTCCTGGCCGCCGGGCCGTTCAACCTTCGTTATGCGCGCGAGTGGGCCGACCGGCGCCGCACCGAGCCCTCCGCGCAGCTTCACGTCGTCGAGCCGACGCCAACGCCAACGGGCACGCTCGCAGCGCGGCGCCTTGGCGCGACGTGGTCTGCGATCGGCCCCATCGCAGCAGCCTTGATGGACACGCTGGGACACGACGCGCGCCCGACGGGCCACGTCGCCGGGGCGTCCACCGCGTCGCTTGCCGCACTGACACCCGAAGCGCGTGCGTGGGTTTCCGCTGTCGCCGCTGACCTCGCGGCGCATGCGGGCCACTCGATCATCGTCTGCGGAGAGCGCCAGCCCGCCGAAGTTCATGTGCTGACCAGCGCGATGAACGACGCGTTAGGAAACGTCGGCGCGACGGTCTGGTACACGCCGCCCGCCGTGCTCGATGACGGTGGTCCCGCTCACGATCTGGCCGCGCTCGCCGCAGAGCTCCGGAGCGGCGCCGTCGACACGCTCGTGATCCTCGAGGGCAATCCGTGCTACGCGGCGCCGGCGGATCTCGAGTTGTCCCGCACGGTCGGCGCGGTGCACAACACCGTGTACCTCGGCGCCTACGACGACGAGACGGCACGCGTTTCCGCCTGGCACCTTCCGGCGGCGCACTACCTCGAATCATGGGGCGATGCCCGCGCGTACGATGGGACGACGTCGCTCATCCAGCCGATAATCGCGCCGTTGCACGACGGTCGCACCACGGACGAAGTGCTGGCCGTGCTCGCCGGACGGCCTAACGACTCCGCCCATGACCTGCTGCGCGACGCGTGGAATCGTCAGCGCGGTCCGGGCGCGCGGATGGACGGAGAGAGCGACTGGAACGATGCGCTCCGGCGGGGCGTCGTTTCCGGCTCCGCCTCTGCACGCTCGACCCCTGCCATTCGTGCGGACGCCGTGGCGCAGGCCACCGCCGCACTCGCGGCACGCGGCGCCACACGCGGCCAGATCGAGATCGGGTTCGTGCCAGGTCGCGCCGTTCACGACGGACGATTCGCGGACAACGGCTGGCTCCAGGAGCTGCCAGATCCCGTCACGAAGCTCACGTGGGACAACGCGGCGCTCATCGCGCCCGCGATGGCCGCACGACTTGGCGTCGCGACGAACGACGTCGTCACACTCCGGGTCGGCGACCGCGCGCTCGACGTGCCGGCACTCGTCGTCCCCGGACATGCGGACGGTGCGGTTGCGCTCGCGATGGGATACGGCCGACAAGGCGCGGAGGCCGTCGCTCGAGGTGTGGGTGTCAGCGCCAACGCGCTGCGTACGTCCTCGGCGCCACACATGGCGTCGACTGTCGCCGTTCTGCCGACGGGGCGACGTCACGAGCTCGCGCTCGCGCAGACGCACTGGGCAATCGAAGGGCGGGGGAGCAGCATCGTCGGCGAAGGCGTCGAGGGGCAGCGGTCGGCGGCGAGCTCCGTGCCGCCGCGCAAACGCCGCCCACTCACCCTCTACGAGCCGAACCCCCCGTCTCCGGACGGATTCGGCGCCGACCAGTGGGCGATGGTGATCGATCTCGACGTCTGCACCGGATGCAGCGCGTGCGTCGTCGCGTGCCAGGCCGAGAACAACATCCCGGTGGTGGGAAAGGACGGCGTCATGAAGAGCCGCGAGATGCACTGGCTCCGCATCGATCGCTACATCGATGGGCCACCCGACGATCCGCGGTTCGAGACCCAACCGATGCTCTGCCAGCACTGCGAGAAGGCGCCGTGCGAGTACGTGTGCCCGGTGAACGCAACCGTTCACAGCGAGGATGGGCTCAACGAGATGGTGTACAACCGGTGTGTCGGGACTCGCTTCTGCTCCAACAATTGTCCGTACAAGGTCCGGCGCTTCAACTGGTTCGACTACAACGCGGAGATCGCCGAGACCGAGCGGATGGCGAAGAACCCGGAGGTGACGATCCGGGCGCGCGGCGTCATGGAGAAATGCACGTTCTGCGTGCAGCGCATTCGCGACGCGCAGATGGCGTCGCGTCTCGCCGGAGATGCAGTCACTCGCCCCGTGGTGACCGCCTGCCAGCAGAGCTGCCCGACTCATGCGATCGTCTTCGGGTCGCTGACCGACGCGGAGAGTGAGGTCTCACGCCAGTTCGGTGACCCGCGATCGTTCAGCGCGCTCGAAGAGCTGGGCACGGTGCCGCGTGTTCGCTACCTCGCACGGCGGCACGACGGTGACGGGACGGATGGAGCCGGAGGACGAGCCCGGTGACGACGATTGCCGCCCCGCGCCGCGATGGCAGCCGCGCGCACGCGCAGCTCGAGCGGTACCCGATCATGCGCGAGCTGCCTGACGAGGGCACGCTCACCACTCAGCTGCTCGCTCCGCTGTGGACATCGCAGCCCGCATGGAAGTGGCTCTTCCTGGCGTCCGGTGCGCTCTCGCTGCTGTTCCTGTTCGCGATGGGGGTGACCTTCGCCAGGGGCATCGGTGCGTGGGGCAACAACATCCCGGTGGCCTGGGCCTATGCGATCACCGACTTCGTCTGGTGGATCGGGATCGGCCACGCGGGCACGTTCATCTCGGCGTTCCTGCTGCTGTTGCACCAGCGGTGGCGCGCGTCGATCAATCGGTTGGCCGAGGCGATGACGCTGTTCGCGCTGGTCAATGCGTCGCTCTTCCCGATTCTTCACCTCGGCCGGCCCTGGTTTTTCTACTGGCTGATTCCGTATCCGGCAACGACGGGGGTATGGCCGAACTTCAAGAGCTCGCTGCCGTGGGACGTGGCCGCCATCTCGACCTACTTCACGGTCTCGCTGCTGTTCTGGTATCTCGGGCTCGTCCCCGACCTGGCCGCCGCGCGCGACCGCGCGCCCGGACGCACGCGACGCCGCGTCTACGGCGTGCTCGCGTTAGGTTGGCACGGGAGTGGAACGGAGTGGCGACACTATCGCGTCGCCTACACGCTGCTCGCCGGGCTGGCGACGCCGCTCGTCGTGTCGGTGCACAGCATAGTCAGCCTCGACTTCTCGATCGCACAGCTCCCCGGCTGGCACTCGACGATCTTCCCGCCGTATTTCGTGGTGGGCGCGATCTACTCGGGATTCGCGATGGTCCTCATGCTGATGCTGCCCGTGCGCCACGTGTTCCGGCTGCACGATGTCATCACGCGACGCCACCTCGACCACATCGCATTGCTGCTGCTGGTCACCGGCTCGCTGCTCGCCTACAGCTACCTGTGCGAGGCGTTCGGCGCGTGGTACAGCGGCGATTCGTTCGAGCGCTACACGATGCTGACGGCGCGCACGCGCGGGCCCTACGCGGCGTTCTTCTGGATCATGACGGCGGTGAACGTGCTCACGCCCCAGCTGTTCTGGTGGGCGAAACTGCGAACGAACGTAGTCGTGCTGTTCCTCGCCGGCGTGGCGATCTGGCTGGCGATGTGGCTCGAGCGCTTCGTGATCATCGTCGCGTCGCTCAACCGCGACTTCCTTCCGTCGAGCTGGCACCTCTACGCGCCGACGTGGGTGGACTGGAGTCTGCTCGTCGGGAGCATCGGCCTTTTCTCGTTTCTCTTCCTCGCCTTCCTGCGGTGGCTGCCGTTCGTGCCGGTGAGCGAGGTGAAACGCGAGCAGCGTGAGATCGCGAGCGAAAGCAGAGATCTCGATGGCGTCGCGCCGGAGGTGGCGCGATGACGCGCCCGCGACTCGTCGCCGAATTCACGACCGCCGACGCGCTGCAGTCGGCGGTCGACGCGCTCGCGCGTGAGCACTACCGCGGGCTCGAGACCTACGCGCCGTTCGACATGCCGGAGCTGGACGCGAAGCTCGGGCGGCGCCGGTCCCCGCTCGGCTGGCTCGTCGTCGCGGGTGGCGTTGCCGGATTGATCATCGCGTATGGCATTCAGTGGTGGGCGAACGTGCACTCGTACCCGCTCTACGTCGGCGGCCGTCCGGCGCACGCGATCCCGGCGTTCATACCGGCGACGTTCGAGGGGACGATTCTCGCCGCAGCGCTCACCGCGTTCTTCGGCGTGCTCATCATGCTACGGCTCCCAAAGCTGTGGATCCCCGAGGACGAGATCGACGGCTTCAGCCGCGCATCCATCGATCGCTTCTGGTTGACGGCGAGCATTTTCGCGAGCGATCTCGATCGCGAGCATGCTGCCGAGTTGATGCGCGGCGCCGGCGCGCGTCGCGTGATCGCGACGGAGGCGTGATGCGAGCACGCGCGCTCACACGCACCGTGGTGCTGGCCGCGTATGTCGTCACGATCGGAGCCTGTGCCGACCGCCCATCGAAGCACTGGGATTGGGAACGCATGCGAGCGCAACCGAGGTACGAGCCGTATGGTGCGAGCGCATACTTCGCGAACGGCATGGCGATGCGAGCGCCGCCGAGCGGTACAGTGCCCCGCCAGGCGGAGGCGGCGGGGAATGATTCGCTGGCGGTCACGACACCGTCGGCCGCGATGCTCGCGCGTGGGGCAACCCGGTTCCACGTCTTCTGCGCCGTATGTCACGGGGAGCGTGGCGACGGGGCGAGCGTCGTCGCGCGCAACATGGACGACCCGAAGCCGCCATCGCTCCTCACACTTCGTGCTCGCGCATTCCCGCCCGAACAGGTGGCTGCGATCATCACGCTCGGGGTGGGGCGCATGCCGTCGTACGCCGCGGAGCTTTCGGCGAGCGACCGATGGGCGGTCGTCGCCTATCTCCGCGATCTGCAGCGCCACGCGTCGAACGCGCCCGCGGACTCGGCGCCTTCGTCACCACGATGACCGACGGACGCATGGCCCTGCGAACCGGGCACGCACGGCTCGGCTCCGTCGCGCGGTACGCCATGGTCGCGGGGGTCGTCGGGCTCGTGCTCTTCGCGATCGGCGTGACGATCGAGCCGCGCCGCGCGCTCGCCGCGTACGTCTTCGGCTACGCGACGGTGTTCACGATCGTGATCGGCGCCCTCATTCAGGTCATGCTGAGCCACGTGACCGGCGCGCGGTGGTTCACGGTGCTGCGACGCCTAACGCTGGACGTGACCGGCGCGGTCCCGATCCTTGCGCTGCTCGCCATCCCGTTTCTCGCTGGCGTGCGCATCCTGTATCCCTGGGCGGATCCCGCGGCGCTTCCACCCGACGTGCGCGCACTCATCGCTCGAAAGGCGGCGTGGCTCAACGTGCCGTTTTTCGTTGCGCGATCGGCCGTGTATCTCGTGGCGTGGATCGCCGTGGCCTGGTCGCTCCGACGGGCGGCCCGCGCGCAGGACCACGCCCTCGGCGAGACCGCCGTGCGCGCCACGCGGCGGCTTCGACGATCGAGCGCGATCGGGCTCGTCGTGGTCGCGCTGACGCTCACCTTCGCTGCGTTCGACTGGCTCATGTCTCTCGAGCCGACGTGGTACTCGACGATCTACGGCGTCTATGTATTCGCCGGCGGATATCTCGCCGCGCTCGCGCTCGTCGCGGTGGTCGGGTACGTGGGCTCGCGCGGCATCGCGGCAGAGGGCGGCACACTCACCAGCGAGCACTTCGGCGCGTTAGGCCAGCTACTCCTCACCTTCGTCATATTCTGGGCGTACATCGCGTTCGCGCAGTTCCTGATCATCTGGATTGGCGACATCCCCCGCGAGGTGACGTGGTACGCCGTGCGCGCGCGAGGCGGCTGGGGGGTGCTCGCGCTCATCGTCGGGATCGGCCAGTTCGCCATCCCCTTCGTTCTCCTCCTGTCGCGCAATCTCAAGCGACACCCCGCTTTCCTCGCCGGGCTCGCCGGCTGGTTGCTCGCGATGCACGTGCTCGAGTTCTACTGGCTGGTGCTCCCGGCAATCGAGCCCGCTGGAGTGAGCGTGAGCTGGGTCGATGTCGCTGCGCTGCTCATGATCGGCGGGTTCGCGATGGCGGCCGCGTGTTGGCGCGCGCGTCGAGATCCGTCGCTGCCGCTGGGTGACCCGTATCTCGCCCGCGCACTGCGTTACGTCGAGCCGTAACCGTTCCGAACGGCAGGACCTGACGCGGATTTACACCGAACCATCCGGGGGCATCCGCTGCATCCGAACACCCCTTTCGTCTGTGCGGTCGGCCCTCTCGGGTTGGTTTCGACGAGCTCCTCAACGCTCACAGATGAGTGAGGTCATAGATCGTGATGAAGTAGCCACCATCGGCGATCACCTTCTGCCCGTTCAGTCGGTAGAAATGCTGCAGCTTCCGGAGTGTGACCGTGGGATTCTCGAGCCACGGCAGCGCCACGTACACCGCGTGCGCCGGCGCCGTCGTCGCATCGAGCTGTCCGACGGCACGCGTGTCGGGCACGAACGAGCCGCGCCAGTCGTAGGTGTACTCGGCCGTACGCTCGTCGATCCGCAACCTCCAGAGCGCGTAGTTGACCACCCACGGATGATCGATGCCGAAGATCAGCGTCGGCCGCTGCCCGCCAGTGAAGACCACCTTGTTCACTTTCGCGTACAGCCGGCTCACCTCCTGATGCTGGGCATTGAAGATCATGCCGTCCGCCTGGCCTTGCAGACCCCGCTGGACGAACATGACCTTGCGGTCACCGATCGCGAACGTCCCCCAGATCGCGTTGCCCACCGGATCCAGCGAGGCCCAGATCTGCGCGAAGCTCACGGCGAAGAACAGCGCGAGCACCACCGCCCTCGCGCGAACGGAGGCGATGAGATCCGAGAGCGCGTAGTAGAACAGCACCAACATCAGCGGGATGAGTGGCGCGTAGTAGCGAGCGTGGTTGTCCTTGATGTACAGGCACGCGAACGCGACGCTGAAGGCGAACAGCCATGCGATCGCGCGAAGGAAAGCCGCCGAGCGTTCGTCGGTCGACCGGGGCGCAATCCGTGGCCACATCTGACGTTTGGCGAGTAGGGCGACGAAGGCGAGCGTCGGGATCCAGTTCCAGTTGTGCAGCAGGGCGCTGACCAAACCGGTCTCGAACTGGGCCGAGCTGAGCCCGAACGCCGGCGACAATACCGGATTGGCCTGATCGTTCCATGCGCTCGAGCGCTCCACCCACGCGAGTGGTGACGTGAAGCGCAGGTAAGCCACGTAGACCACGAGCGGCAGCACCGGTACGAGCACGCGCCGCACGAGCAGCGAGGTATCGGGCTTACGCCACGGCGGGCCGAGCTGCTGCACCACGTAGAGCGCGACGAGCAGACCCCAAAGCTCACCGTACATGAGGGCGCCGGACTCCTTGGAGAAGCACATCCACAGGCCGGCGAACGCCATGAGAACGGGCCGATCCATCGTGACGGCCAATAGCGCCAGGATCAGTCCGACCGTGATCGGCAGATCCGTGTTCGGACCGAGGCCGTGCGCGAACACGAGCGGGTTGAAGGCGAAGCACAGCGTGAGCAACGCGGCATGGGCGCGCGGAAGTTCGGGAAACAGTCGCACGACGAGCAGCCAGAAACACCACACGGCCGCGGCGGCGAGCAGCAGATCCTGGAAATTGGCGGTCGCATACTTCAGTGCCGGCGTCGTCGGCAAGCCTGCTCGCGACCATCCGGCCGTCAGAATCTGCCCGACCGCCAGGTACATCGCGTATGCGTGCGACGGGTGGGCACCCAAACGGTAGGTCGTGTCGAAGCCGTGCGCGGCGAAGTCGAGGGTCGAGACGGCGCGCGCGAGCTCCGCGTAGTAGATCCCAGTCGACCATCGAGGCACGGCATCCAGGTAGGGGAGCTTCGTGACCACATGAGCCGCTGTGATCAGCAGGGGAGGGAGCAGATAGGCACGCCGCCCTACGTGCGCCCGCCTCTCCGCGCGGGCGTCCCGGCGCACGAGGCCGTGCCAGCATGCCGCCGCGAGCGCGACGTGCCCAACCGCGAGGCCGATCCACCAGCCCGCTGGAATCGCGAGCCCGCGCGCGACGACGGTGCCAACGGCGAGATCGAAGAAGATCGCCGCGGCCACCAGGCAAACCGCGAGATCGCGCACATCGCGGTAATGGGACACAGCACGCCGGCGGTCGCAAAGACCAGGCCGTACCCTGCCTGGTTGATTCCGCCGCGTTCCGGCGCGAAGATCCTCGGACAATGAGCATGCTTCCCGCTTCCACGACCTCGAGTCAGGAGACCGCGCGTTCTCCGCGCGCGCAACGCGCAACCCGCTTCGTCCGCTCACGCATTGGCAGGGCGGCGATCGTTGGCGGACCGGCTGCGCTCGTCCTCGTGTTCATGTTGATACTCCGCGCGGCCGCTGAACGAGAGCGAACGGCAACCGCATTGGACGCGCACGCACAACAGGTGCGCGCGGAAACGGCGACGTTCCTGGCGTACCTCTCGGATGCCGAGGCGGGCCAACGCGGGTTCCTCCTGACGCGTCGTCCGGTCTACCTCGCGCCGTTCGTCAGTGGGCGGCCGTTCCTCGACTCGTCGCTCGCGCGGATCCGGCAGCTCACGCGCGGGAACCCGACGCAGCAGGCCCGCCTCGACACGTTGACGGCACTCGCCCGCGCGAGCCTCGCGTTCATGGACTCGATCGTCGATGTTCGCCGGAGCCTCGGACTCGATTCGGCCATCGCGCGCATGGAAACCGGCCGTGGCCGAGAGTTGATGGACGAGATCCGCCGCATCGAGCAGTCGATCTCCGACGAGGACGCGAAGGTGCTTGCCACACGGCTGGCCGCTGCGGACGCGGAACGACGTCGCACGTTGGCGTGGCTGCTCGTCGGCACCGTGGCGGCAATCGCCGCGGCGCTATTCGCCAATCTCATTCTCGCCGACGCCTCGGCGGACGAGGCGGACACCCGCGCTGCCATCGCCGCGCGCATGGCAAGTCTCGAGCGCACCCACGACATGTTGCATGGTGCGCTCGCCGCCGGGCAGACCGGCACGTGGGACTGGGATCTCCGCGAGAACCGGATGGCGTGGTCCGACATCCACGAGATGATGTTCGGCTACAAGCCCGGCACGTTTTCAGGCGACCCCGATGCGTTCTTCGCCAGGGTTCACCCGGACGACCGCGCCGCGTTGATGTCAGCCATCGACCGGGCGCGCGACGAGCGCGTGGAGTACATACACGAGTTCCGCATCGAGCCAACGCCCGGCACCATCCGATGGGTCGTCGGACGTGGGAGCTTCTTCTACGACGACGCCGGTCGAGCGTACCGCGCGGCGGGAACCGTTGCCGATATCACGAGCAGCAAGGCGGTCCCGCCGGAGCCCGCTCGACCGTCAGGTGCGAGTGTGTGAGAGAAGCGTGAGCTACGGGCGATACGCGATGCAGTCGATCTCCACGCGCAATCCCTTGCCCGGCAGCTTCGAGACTTCGACGGTCGTACGAGCCGGCCGGTTTTCGCCGAACATTTGCGCGTAGACCCGGTTCATGTCCGGGAACTCCGCCATGTCGACGAGAAAGACGCCACAGCGAAGCACGTACTGCAGATCGGAACCGGCGGCGCGCAGGATCGCCTGCACGTTGCGAAGACACTGTGCGGTCTGGGTTGCCGCGTCGGGCCCGACGAGCTCACCGGTCGCCGGATCCGTCGCGCCCTGTCCGGATACGAAGATGAGTCGGTCGAACTGTACGCCCGGTGAGTAGGGGCCGACCGGCGCAGGCAGACCGGATGCGGCGACGGATCGATGGGTCACGGAGAGCTCCGTTTGAGCTGAGGAAGAGTGACCTCGGTGGCCGGGAAAGTTCAAGGCCCCGGACCGGGTTTGACTCGTTAGGTGCCGCGGCCCGCAACGAGCCGTGATTTTTCGGGAAGCCCGTGCACGGGTTACGGAACCCGCACGGTCGTGTCACGCTTCGCGGTCGTGTCGCGACGCAGCGAATCCCGGCGCACCGAGTCCCGGCGCACGCTGTCGCGCCGGACCGAGTCGCGGCGCGCGATCACGTCCGGTCGGTAGTTGCTGTCCGGTCGCAGGACAGGCGGCAGGACGGTCGTATCTCGCCGTGGCGCAACTTGCGGCGGCGGCGGCACCGGTGGACTCGCGAAGCTCAGGCGAAGCGCCGTCAACACCGACTCGAAGTCGGCTGAGCCGAGGCTCTGCTGGTCGCGGAAGCACTGGATGGCACGGAGTGTACGCTGCCCAACGACTCCATCCGGAGTCCCGACGTCGCATCCCGTGCGGGCCAGTGCCTGCTGCAGCTCGAGCGCCTGCGCGGAGGAAAAACCGTAATTGATACGTCCCACGCCAAAGCGCTCGTTCGGGCGAGGGAGATCCGTTTCGCCGCGGGCCTCGGCTCTGACACGTCGCGTGGTGTCCTGCGTCGGCGTTCTCGTCGTGTCGCGACGACGCGTCGTGTCGGTTTGGGCAGAGACGGCGATGGGCCCCGCCGTGAGCGCCGCGGCGGCTAGAAGCATGACCATGATTCGTGACATCAGTCCCTCCTGTCGGGCGATACCGACCTGACTGGCGCGCCGATCGAGCACGCCTGGGCTCGTCAGTTCTCGAGAGCCGGTGTCGAAGCGTGGCGTCCCTCGCCTAACGCAGCAGCGACCGCCGACGTTGCTGTGGTCATTGTTGGCCGGACGGTCGACACGCTCGAGCTCGGCTGACCGGTACGTTCGGTGCCTGTTGTAAACTGCTGCGATGGCCCCGCAAATTAGACGCCCGACCTAACAACACCCCGGATGTGGGTCGATCGCAGTCGAGGCACAGCATGATCGACGAAGCACACTTCGCCGAGTGGGCGCGCGAGCTGCGGAATCGCCGCCCGGCCTACCGCATTGACACACGTGACGCCGCCGATCGCCAGTTCACCTCGTTCGCGTTGAGCGAGGGGCTGGCGATCGTGACCACCCCGAGTGGCGACGTGCCGTCGGCGGACGCCCCGTACCTGTTCGGCGTTCGCCTGACGCAGACCGGCGAGAAGCTCGTCCGGACATTGGCCGACTGATTCCGCGCCTAACGGGACACCAGCGTGTCGGCCACCGGCGCGAAGTGCGACGTGAAGTGACGCAGCACAGGCGGCGACTGCACGATGCGCACGCCGCGAATCCGGTCGGCGAGCGTCCCCACGTGAAGCACCACTTCGGCGACGTAGTCCACATGGCTCTGTGTGTAAACGCGTCGGGGGAACGCCAGCCGCACGAGCTCCAGATCTGCCGGCCGCTCGCTGCCATCCGGCTGGAGGCCGAACATCACTGACCCGATCTCCGCCGCGCGAATCCCGCCTTCGACGTAGAGCACGAGCGACAGCGCCCACGCCGGGTACTGACTCTGCGGGATGTGCGGGAGCCAACGCTTCGCGTCCAGGTAGAGCGCGTGTCCGCCGGTTGGCGTGACGATGGGGACTCCCCCGGCCGTGAGTTTCTCCCCCAGGTAGGCGATCGAGCGAACGCGGTAGCGGAGATAGTCCTCGTCGAGCGCCTCGTGCAAGCCGACCGCGATGGCCTCGAGGTCGTAGCCCGCGAGCCCGCCGTACGTCGGAAACCCTTCCGTGAGCACGAGACGGGTTCGACAACGAAGGGCGAGCTCAGGGTCGTTCATCGCCAGGAAGCCGCCGATGTTCGCCATGCCGTCCTTCTTCGCGCTCATCGTGCAGCCGTCCGCCAGCGCGAACATCGCTCGTGCAATCTCGTGTGGCGTGCAGTCGGCGTAGCCCGGCTCGCGCGTCTTGATGAACCAGGCGTTCTCCGCAAAGCGGCACGCGTCGATGAACAGCGGAACGCCGTGCCGGGTGCACACCTCTCGCACGGCGCGCACGTTTTCCAGGCTCACCGGCTGCCCACCTTCGGAATTGTTCGTGACGGTGATCATCACGAGCGGCACACGGCGCGGGTTATCGATGAGGGTCCGCTCGAGCGCCTCAACATCCATGTTGCCCTTGAAGGGATGCGCCACATGGGGATCCCGCGCTTCTGCGGCGGGGAGGTCGAGGGCTAGCCCACCGCGGTCCTGGACGTTCGCGCGCGTGGTGTCGAAGTGCGTGTTGTTCGGCACGACGTCGCCCGGGCGAACCATCGTGGAGAACAGAATGTGCTCGGCCGCTCGCCCCTGATGGGTCGGGATCACGTGGGCGAAGCCGGTGATGTCCCGCACCGCGCGCTCGAACACGGCGAACGACCGCGCACCGGCGTACGACTCGTCTCCTTTCATCATGCCCGACCACTGGTGTACGGACATGGCACCCGTGCCTGAGTCCGTAAGCAGGTCGATGAGGACGTCCTCCGCCTGGAGCAGAAACACGTTGTGGTGCGCCGCCTCGAGCGCCGCCGCGCGCTGCGCGACCGTCGTCTGGCGGATTGGCTCGACGGTCTTGATGCGGAACGGCTCGATGATCGTTTGGAACCTCATGCTGCGCTCACCGACCGGGCGTCATTCATTCGACCCGCGGGGTCGGCGTCCGCGTCTCTCCTGACCGGCGCGTCCACGGGCTCGAACCGCGCCTGAAAGAACCGCAGCATGGCGGGCTCGTACGTGAACCTCAGCCCCCGCACGCGATGCCGGGCGTCGTAGACCGTCGAGACACTTTCTGCCGTCACGTCCATGTGCGCCTGCGTGTACACGCGGCGCGGAATCGTTAGGCGCACGAGCTCGAGTGGCGGGTACCGGTTCTCTCCGCTCGCCGGATCGCGACCGGCCGAAACGGCGCCGCGTTCCATTGCGCGGATGCCCGACGCGACATACAGCGCGGCCGCGAGGGACTGGGCAGGGAATTGCTCGCGTGGGATGTGGGGCAGCATCGCCGCGGCGTCGAGGAACACGGCGTGACCGCCGATGGGCCTGACGATGGGAATGCCTGCCGCGATGAGTTGCTCGCCGAGGTAGAGCACCTGGCCAATGCGGCTCCGGATGTGATCCTCCTGGACCGATTCCTCGATGCCGATGGCCATCGCTTCCATGTCGCGTCCGGCCAGGCCGCCGTACGTGTGCAGCCCCTCGTACACGACCACGAGATTCCGGGCGCGCTCGGCGAGCCGCTCATCGCGCAGGCCGAGCCACCCACCGATGTTCACGAGGCTGTCCTTCTTGCCCGACATCGTGGCACCATCGGTGAGGTCGCACATCTCGTGGAGAATGTCGTCGATACGTCTGCCACGCTGGCCCGGCTCGCGCTGCTGGATGAACCACGCGTTCTCGACTGCGCGGGTGGCGTCGAGAATGACCCGAATGCCATGCGCTCGCGTGTACTCGCGAACCTCCCGGAGGTTCGCGAGACTCAGCGGTTGGCCGCCCGCCATGTTCACGGTCGCCGCGACCGAGACGTATGGGACGCGGGGCGCGCCGTAGCGCTGCACGACCGCATCGAGCTTTGCCAGATCGACGTTGCCCTTGAACGGATGCTCGGACGCTGGATCGTGCGCCTCGTCGATGATCACGTCGTGGAACGTGCCCCCGGCGAGCTCCTGATGCACGCGGGTCGTCGTGAAGTACATGTTGCCGGGCACGTGGTCGCCCGGCGAGATGAGGATGCGCGACAGGATATGTTCGGCGCCGCGCCCCTGATGCGTGGGGATGAGGTGGGGATAGCCGTAGTAGCGCAGCACGGCGTTCTGCAGTGAGTAGAAGTTGCGCGACCCGGCGTACGCCTCGTCGCCCAGCATCATCCCCGCCCACTGCCGGTCGGACATGGCGCTCGTACCCGAATCCGTCAGCAGATCGATGTAGACGTCCTCGGACCGCAGCAGAAACGTGTTGTATCCTGCTTCCCGAATGGCGCGCTCGCGCTCCGCCCGGGTGGTGATGCGGAGGGGTTCCACGACTTTCACTCGCCACGGCTCGGCCCAGCTTTCACGACGCATGTATGGCTCCCGTTGGGCTTGGGATGGACGCGATTTGTCTCGCACCCACACTGGCGGGACGGGGCGTCGTGCGCTGTCGGGCAGCCTCCTACATCGGATCAGGGAATCAGGAGTGTCGTTCAGCGCTCGAGGCATGGAAAGGGAGAGCGTTCCACTTCAGCTTTCAAGCCGTCGCGGGGACCACCGCCATCGCCGACCGCGTGTGGCCCGGTGCTCGCGCGCAACATGGATAGCGTTAGGCGCACCCTCCCGCCCGTCTCCATCCGAATGAGTCAATCTCCGCAGTCCGCATCATCGGTGCTCCGTGTCGGCGTCATTGGCTACGGGCTGGGCGGCGCGGCGTTCCACGCGCCATTCATTGCCAACACGCCCGGCTTGGAGCTATCGGCGATCGTGACGCATGACGCCGACCGACAGCGCGCGGCGGCGCGCAAATACCCGGGCGCTCGCATCGTCGATGACGTATCCCAGCTATGGGACAGGAGTCTCGGGCTCGATCTCGTCGCGATCTCGACGCCGAATCGGACGCACGTCCCACTGGCGCTGGCGGCGATCGAAGCCGGAATGCACGTGGTGGTGGACAAGCCGCTGGCGCCGTCGTCGACCGAGGCGCGCGCGGTTGCCGACGCGGCGCGAAGTCGTGGCCTGCTCATCATTCCATTTCAGAATCGCCGCTGGGATGGTGATTTCCTGACGCTCCGCCGACTGCTCGCCGAGGGTGCGATCGGTGACCCAATCCGCTTCGAGTCGCGCTTCGAGCGATGGCGCCCGGTTCCCACGCGTGGTTGGCGCGAGCGCGGTGCGCCTGATGAAGCGGGCGGCCTGCTGTTCGATCTCGGGAGCCATCTCATTGACCAGGCGCTCGTTCTGTTCGGCCCTGTGCGTGACGTGTACGCCCACTTCGACCGCCGGCGACCGGGCGTCGAGGCCGACGATGATACTTTCGTTGCGCTGACCCACGCTTCCGGCGTTCGGTCGCACCTTTATATGAGCGCCGTTGCCGCTCAGGCCGCACCACGCTTCAGGGTTCTTGGGGGGTCGGGTGCGTTCACGAAATGGGGACTCGATGTGCAGGAAGACGCCTTGCGGGCCGGGATGAGGCCGGGAGGGCCGGACTGGGGCGTCGAGCCGGAGGAACGTTGGGGAACGTTAGGCATCAATGGGCAGGCGCATCGAGTGCCGACCGAGCGGGGTGACTACGGCGCGTTTTACGCCGGCGTCGTGGGCGCCATCCGCGGTGAGGGGCCGTGTCCCGTCGAAGTTGGCGATGCCATCGCCATGCTGGAGGTTATCGAGGCGGCGCGGTCGAGCGGTGGACGGTCGTCGGTTCGGGTGAGCGACCCCGACCTTTGAGTGCTTGTAAGTCGAAGGGGAATAGTGATCTGGATCACGTTCGTGCCTAACAACTGTGGCGCGCTGGCGCGGCAACTGTGGCGCGGGCGCACCCATGCGACGCGTTAGACCGAGGTTAGACGGCTTTCAGCGATCGATCGGTTTTGCGCCGGGTAAAGTCCCGAAATGACTGCCTAACCGGACGCCGATCAGTCACCTTGTCGCGTCGGCGCGCCGATTGCTGTCGGGCGCGACGGGTGTTAGGCCTCTCTCATCCTCGTCATAGGGCGCGTCATGAACGCAGCGCAGTATTTCGAGCTGGTCGATGCCGTCGCGAAGATCGACGGCCAGGCCAGACTCCAAGTCGTTGCCCATCGCATCGCGACGACCACCATGCATCCTCTCGAGCGTCGTGTTCTGGAACGAGCGCTTCGAGCCAGGACCGAGGCGCTCGACCTTCAGAGTCACCTGCTGGCGTCGGATCTCATGCGGCCGTCCGCGCCCGAGAACGAATCGCTCATGGCGCAGGGATGACAGCGCCAGGCTGGCCGGCAACGTTCGCCGACGCGCTGGACTTGCTGGACGACCTGATTCCGACCGCGACAAAACAGTACCTCCACAGTCTGGCCGAGAGCGACCTCGACCGCGAGCACTGGGGCCTTGGCCTGGCAATCCGAAACGAGCTGGGACTGTGGCAGGAGGACGCACCGCTCACGCGGTGGTTCGTCGCGCGCGGTCTCGACAAGGGCGAGGAGATGTCGATCGAGCTGATTCGCGCCTATTGGCGCCGACTGCATGGTCTATCGGCGACGCCATAGGGAATAGGGAATCGGGAATCGGCGGGAACCGGGCACTGGGAACGGGGAACCGAGGCCCTCTACCGGGACGACGGCGATTCCTCGCCTCCGCGCCTCCGGCGCTCCGCTCGGAATGACACGCTTCGTCCCGTTTCCCGTTTCCCGTTTCCCGTTTCCCGTTTCCCGTTTCCCGGCAGTCCCCAGTTGCCAGTCGTTAGGCACACTCCCTTCTCACGGCCGCCGGCGTCGTGCCCAGGAACCGCTTCACCACCCTGGTCATGTGGCTCTGATCGAAGAACCCCGCGCGCATCGCCACGTCGGGCAGCGAGAGCGTCGTCCCCGTCAGGAGCTCACACGCGCGCTGCACACGAAGCCGACGGACGTAATCGCCAACCGTACAGCCAAGATGGTCGCGGAAGGCTCGCGCAACGTGCACCCGATGCACTCCGGCCACCGTCGCGAGCGTGGCCAGGTCCGCGACCATCGCGAGATCCGCGCGCAGATAATCCTGAAGCTGCGTGAGCCACGCGGGCGGGCACCGATCGGCCCGGCGGCGCTCGCGCCGCGCACACTGAGCGATCAGCTCGAGCGCGATGCTCTCGATCACGAGGCCGGAGACCGACCCCGGCCCGGCCGCGCGCATCTCGGCGTAGACACGCGCCGCTAGATTGACGATCCGGTCATCGCGAACGACCGTCGGCGCGTGAGGCGTGGGGACCTCATCGAGGTCGCCGAGCGTTGCCAACGGCTCGATCACGAGACAACGGCCGCCAACGTTCCCGTAGCAGCACGCGTGGCCGTCACCCGACGGTGAAACGCGAACACTCGGCGCCACGCGCCACACGGTCCGCGTCCCCCGTCGCTCCTCGATGCTGCCGTGGGCCAGGAAGCAGATGTGCGCGGTGTGCCGATGCTCGCCCACCGTGCGGACGTCGGCCGGCCACGTATGCTCCACGAGATGGGTCCGCCCGCGAGTGACATCCGCGGTTCGCCGCAGCGCCGCTTCCTCCGGTGTCGCCGCACGCATCGATAGTCCGCCGTTCGCTCGAGTGCCGTTCGTACACTCGAAGAAACGCCCGGGCGCGCCCCGAGCCAACACCAGCGGGATAACCGGCGATTAGGAGGTGCCGGACGAGGTCCCGGATCGGCTCGTCCCAAGCCACGCCATCAGCGTGCCGACCTCGTCGAGGGCCGGCGCCGCCTAACGCCGTCGGCTGACGCCCCTGGCTACGCGCGCCGCTCCCCCACCGACGAGATCCGGGCGATCACGGCCCGCCGGCGGTCTCGGGCCACGACCGTCGTCGAGCCTTCGCTCATCGTCAGCTGAAGCCGGCCGCCGGCCAGCGACCGGACGGAGCGGATCCGGTCCATGTTCACGAGTCGGCCACGATGAATCCTGAGGAAGCGCTCGGTTCCGAGGTGCTGGGCCAATCGATCGATCGGAACTCGCGTCTTGAGCACGACGCCGTTTTCCTGGTGGATGCGGACGTAGTTGCGCGCGGCTTCGACGTACACGATCTCGGTTACTCGCATCGCGATCTGCCTGAACCCGCACTTGACGAGGATGACCTCGCCCGGCGAACCGGTGGCTGATGCCGGAAACGCAATGGACGGCGGCGCCAGCTCGCGCGCGAAGCGCGCGGGCTGCGACAGGGAAGCGATTCTGCCGAGGAGCTCGGGGCGAGGATCGCCATGCGCCGGTTGGCGGATGACCGGCTGCGTATCGATGGTGTCGCGGCGGTAGCTCATGCGACGAACGATGCGCACGTGCACACGGGACGTCTTGCACCGGTGTAGCACGCCGCGCCGGAGCTCGAACCTGGCGCCGGCCAGGACGAGGCGAAGGCAGCGTGATCAGATCTCACTGCCGAGCCGGTCGCGAAAGGCGTCGCGATATCCTCGGCTCAGGGTGAGCTTCGTGCCGGTCGAGAGGATGATCACGTACTCTCCGCCGAACATCGGCTGCAGCTCGCGCACGCGCGCGAGGTTCACGATCGCCGAGCGGTGAACGCGCGCGAAGTGACGCGGGTCGAGCTTGCGCTCCAGCGACTTGATCGGCTCGCGCACGAGATAGCGGCCGCGTGCCGTATGGACGCGCACGTAGTTGTCCGCTGCCTCGATCCAGTCGACATCCTCTACCTGGACCACCGTCACCCGGCCTTCGCTCTTCACGAGCAGACGGTCGGCGTATTGCTCGCGAGCCCGAAGCGCGGACAAGACGGCCTCGAGTCGCTGATCGATCGTGTCGGCGCGGCGCTCGCCAAGCCGCGATCGCGCGCGGCCGAGGGCGGTGCGAAAGCGGTCCTCGTCGAACGGCTTGAGCAGGTAGTCCACCGCGTGGACGTCGAATGCGCGAATCGCGTACTCGTCGTACGCCGTGACGAATACGACCACGGGCATCGGCTCGCCAGCCAACGCCTCGAGGACACCGAAACCATCGAGCTCCGGCATCTGCACATCGAGAAACAGCAGGTCGGGCCGTTGCGCGCGGATCACGTCGACGGCTTCGTGTCCGTTCCGCGCCTCGCCGACGAGCGACAACCCGGGCGACGCGCCGATGAACGCTCGCAACCCGCGCCTGACGAGTGGCTCATCGTCGGCGACGACGACCCGGACGTCAGTCACCGGCGGCCGCCAGCGGTGCTTCGGACGTCGCGGGCAGCGGCAGTCGCGCGGCGGGATCCCCGCGGTCGTCCGCGGTGGGCTGGAACGGGATGCGGATGTGGGCAACGCATCCGCCCTCCGGCAGGTCTGCAAGCGTGAGCTGCTGCCGGTCACCATAGAGGCGCTCGAGCCGCGCTCGCGTCGTCGTGAGGCCGATGCCGTCCGGACGCACGTCCCCGTGGGGGAGCCCGGCGCCGTTGTCGCGGATCTCCACGTCGAGCCACTCGCCATCGCGTCGCGATCGGACCTCGATGCGACCGGTTCCCGCGTTAGGGCCCACGCCGTGGCGGATGGCGTTCTCCACGAGCGGCTGCAGGATGAGGTCCGGCACGAGGGCGGCGAGCGTGGCCGGCTGCACGTCGTAGGCGATTTCGAGCCGGTCGTGGAACCGTGTTCGTTCGATCTCCAGGTAGAGCGTGAGAATCTCGAGCTCTCGTCGGAAGCTCACCTGCGCCGTGGTTGCGCGGGAGAGCGTCAAACGAAGCAGGTCGCCAAGGCGTGTGACGACGCGAGTCGCCGCCGCCGGATCCTCGCGGATGAGTACCGTGACCGCGTGCAGCGTGTTGAACAGGAAGTGCGGGTGAACCTGCATCTTCAGCGCCTGCACCTGCGCCAGCGCGAGCTGTGCCTCGAGTTGCGCGGCGCGAAGCTCCCGCTCCCTGAGGCGCCGGTGGTAGCCTAACGTGGTCGCGACGCCGAGCACGGCGGCGTAGATGAACGCGTCGCCAAGGAGCCGGCTCAACACCGCGACCGAGTACACCTCGGCGCGGTTGCTCTGCATGCGCGCCAGCGCCTCCGGCTCGAGATACCCCTGGACGATGAAGCTGATCTGCAGCCACAGCACCTCGATCGCGAAGGCGATCAGGAGCGCGATTCCCAGGTGGGTCCACGCCGATTTCGCGAGGCGATCGCGCCGGAATGGGAACCGGTCGGCCGCGTAGAACACGATCGGGGTGAGCGGCACCCACGTGAGCCAGCGCGGGATCTGCATGAGTGCCCATGGCCACTCCACGCCGAGGGTGCCGCGGAGCAGATTGGCGGCGACCGCCTGGAGCAGCCCGACCGACGCCGGGATGAGCCACACGAGCAGGATGAGCGACCACGTTGGTCGCTGGCCGACGAACGCACGCTCGTCGTCCCACCACGTCGAGCGTTCGGGCTCGGCGACGGCCGGATGATCGGTGAGTGGCGTGCCGGGTGTCATCGCGTGGAATCTATGGTGTCGTAGCCACTCTCGCCGATTGAATCGGACATTCACGAACCGAAAGGTCAATTGAACCGCGGAGGCCGCAGCGGGTCGCCAGAAACTCCTTGA
>DASUGD010000206.1:0-57482 GCA_036274195.1 Gemmatimonadaceae bacterium
CTCGCCGGCCGCCTGACGAACGCCGGCATCCCGACCGCGCTGGCGACGTTCTCCCGTGCATTCAGCACGCTCGCGCCCGCGGGCACGGGCAAGTGGCTCCTCGTCGACGCCGCGCTCGCGGCGGGATACGGGATGACGGACGATCAGGTGCTCAGGGCCGTGACGCTGGTTCCGGCCCAGATCCTCGGTGTCGCCGATCGCGTCGGCTCGCTCGAGGCAGGCAAGGACGCCGACGTCATCGTGCTCGACGGACCGCCGCTGAGCGTGAAGACGTGGGTGCAGCGCGTCTACGTGAACGGCGAACTGGTTTACACGAAGTGAGAGTCAGCCATGCAGGTACTCGTCAAGCTCCGGTCGTCGGCCGCCGCGCTTCAGGCCGATGGCCGGGCCAATCTCCGCCCGCTGCGCGTCACCGTTCCCGGGGCAGCGCCCGCGTTAGGGATCGGGACCGAACCGCAGTGGTTCATCGCCGATCTGCCGGATGATGTCGCGAACCCGTGGGACCTCGCCCACACCCGTCTGGCCGACCAGCTCGGCGTTGCGGACGCGGATGTCATGT
The DNA here is from genome assembly GCA_036274195.1 of Gemmatimonadaceae bacterium. Classification (GTDB taxonomy): domain Bacteria; phylum Gemmatimonadota; class Gemmatimonadetes; order Gemmatimonadales; family Gemmatimonadaceae; genus JAJKIV01. The sequence continues at coordinate 560 of DASUGD010000206.1, forward strand.
TCGCCGAGCCGGATCTCGCACTCGCCGCCTTCCCCGACGATGGCGATGGCGCCCCGGCTCCGGGCAGCACGGTCACCGTAGGCAAGGACTGCGAGCCCACTCCTCAGAACCCCGAGAACGGTCAGGCGGTCGGCCCTGACAAGATCGCCTGGCACCTGGACGACGAATTCTCGCAGCTCGCGAGCGCGCGGGATGCGGTGCAGTTCTCGGAGCGGCGTACCCGCATTGCCCACATCGACACGGGCTATTACGCCGCCCACGCCACGGTGCCGCAGCACATCAATCACCTGCTCGAAGCCAACTTCGTCGACGGGTTCTCGAAGCAGACGAACGCCCAGGACCCGGACAACAAGCGGTTTCTCCTGGACAACTCCGGCCACGGCACCGGCACGTTAGGCATCCTGGCCGGCGGTACGTTCCCCGCCGCGAACGGCGTCCGGATCGGTGGGGCGCCCGACGCCGAGGTCGTTCCGCTTCGCATCGCCGACACGGTCGTCCTGCTCAAGACGAGCGCGTTCGCGAGCGCGCTCGACTACGCCGTGGACATCCAGTGCGACGTGGCCACGATGAGCATGGGCGGCCTGCCGTCGAAGGCGTGGCGCGAGAGCATCGATCGCGCGTACCTCGCCGGCCTGTGCCTCGTCGCCGCCGCCGGCAACAACTTCAACGGGATGCCCACGCGGCACCTGGTCTACCCGGCGCGGTTCGGCCGGGTCATCGCCGCGTGCGGCGTCATGGCCAACGGGCAACCGTACGCCGGATTCAAGGGGCTCAAGACGATGGAGGGGAACTTCGGCCCCGACAGCGTGATGAAGGCGGCCATCTCCGCGTACACGCCGAACATTCCGTGGGCACGGTACGGCTGCACTGACGCCGTGCGCCTGAACGGCGGCGGAACGTCGTCGGCGACGCCGCAGATCGCGGCGGCCGTCGCGCTCTGGTTCGAGAAGTACAAGAACGAGCTCCCGCGCGATTGGCGGCGCGTCGAAGCGGTGCGCAACGCCCTGTTCACCACCGCGAAATCCACCGACAACCGCTCGCGACTCGGTCGCGGCGTCATCCAGGCGAATGCCGCACTCGCCGTGCGTCCCGTGCTCGGCCTCCCGCAGACGAAATCCGACAACGACTCGTTTGCGTTCCTCCGCGTGATCACGGGATTGGGATTCGCCGAAGCGCTGCCGCGCGAGCAGATGCTCAACCTCGAGCTCATGCAGCGATGGGTGCTCAACGCATCGTTGAGTGAGCTCGTCGAGGATCCCGACCAGGCCGAGCGTGTCGATGACGCGACGATGGTGAAGATCATGGAGGCGGTGATCGATGACGAGGGCGCGTCGGTCGCGCTCCGCCGACACGTCGCGTCCCGCTACCCGATCGTCACCGGCAAGTCCGTTCCACCGGCGCCGGTGCGGAAGCCAATCGTGCCCGATGTCCTGCCCGCGTGCGACTCGGAGCCCGCCGTCCGCGACCCCGTCTATCGTCGCCTTCGCGTGTATGCCGTGGATCCCAGCTTCGCGACGCGCCTCGACACGGCCGCCATCAACGAAGCGACGCTGAACGTGCGATGGGAATCGCTCGCCAAGGGGCCGGTGGGTGAATACCTCGAGGTCACCGATTCCGACCCGTCCGGCAAGACGTACGCGCCGGTGAACCTCGACGACCCTCGCCTGCTCGCCCAGGACGGCTGGTCGCCGTCGGAGGGAAACGCGCAGTTCCATCAACAGATGGTCTACGCGGTCGCGATGACGACGATCGAGTACTTCGAGCGCGCGCTCGGGCGCCCGGTGCTCTGGCGTCACGGCACGAACCCCGAGGACCCGCTCGACGACAGTATCTTCACGCCGCGGCTCCGCGTGCAGCCGCACGCGCTGCGTCAGGCGAACGCGTTCTACAGCCCGGAGAAGATCGCGCTCCTCTTCGGTTACTTCGAGGCGAGCGCCAACCAGCCCGGCGATCATATGCCGGGCAGCCGAGTCTACTCGTGCCTGTCCCACGACATCGTGGCGCACGAGACCACGCACGCCGTGCTCGATGGCATGTACCGGCGGTTCAACGAGCCGACGAACGTCGACGTGCTCGCCCTCCACGAGGGCTTCGCGGACATCGTGGCACTCCTCCAGCACTTCACGATGCGCGACGTCCTGGGCACCGAGATCGCCAGGACGCGGGGCGACCTGGAATCCGAATCGACGTTAGGCAGCCTCGCGGTGCAGTTCGGCCAGGCCACGGGCGGGCGTGGCGCTCTGCGTGAGGCGATCGGGCACATGGAGAACGGCGTGTGGAAGCGCTTCGTTCCCGATCCGGCCGACCTCGAGAAGCGCGTCACGCCGCACGAGCGCGGCGCGATTCTCGTCGGCGCCGTGTTCGATGCGTTCCTGGCCATCTACAAGACCCGCACCGTCGACCTGATCCGCCTCTACACGGGCGGCACGGGCGTGTTGCCGAGCGGTGCCGTACATCCGGATCTCGTGAACCGGCTGGCGGACGAGGCGTCGAAAGCGGCCAGTCACGTGCTCGGCATGTGCATCCGGGCCCTCGACTATCTCCCGCCCGTGGACGTGACGTTCTTCGAGTATCTGCGCGCGATCATCACGGCCGACTTCGACATGGTTCGTGACGACCGCCTCAACTACCGGGTCGCGTTCGTCGAGAGCTTCCGCCGACGCGGCATCTACCCGTTGAACATCGGGACCCCGTCGCAGAACACGCTGCGCACGCTCTCGGTCGACACGCTTCGCTGGCAGGGGCTCGACACGTCCAGCTTCCCGCAGGCCGTCCAACAGCAGTACTACGAGATCGTGCAGGGCCTCAAGCGGTACGCCGATGCGTGTCTCTACATGAAGAACCGGCAGCAGCTGTTTCGCGAAACGTGGAAGCGTCGCCTGAAGCTGCACACGCAGCTCGCGAGGACGTTCCAGGTGGTGCCGGAGTTCGCGCACGAGCTCGGGCTGGCGCCGGGCCGCACGTTCGAGGTGCACGAGCTGCGTCGCGCGGCCCGCGCGACCCCCGACGGCAAGCAGGTGACCCAGTTGATCGTCGCTCTCACGCAGTCGGAAGAGGTGGTGAAGGACAACGAGGACACGCCCACGTTCACGTTCCGCGGCGGGTCGACGCTCGTGATCGACCTCCAGGTGCCGGAAGTGAAATACCGGATCGTGAAGAACATGGATAGCGAGAGTCGGCGCGCGCGAACGGAGGCATTCGTTCGCGAAGTGGCGGCCGATCCCGTTCGATCGCTGTTCCTCGCGCCGAATCGTCCGGAGCCGTTCGCCGCGCTGCACGCGATCGCTGATACCGGTGGCAATTATTGATCGTGACCGCTACGGCCTAACAACGATGGGACCGCAGAACGCGCAGAACGCCCGCTGGCGCGGGCGCCGCAGAAGGCCGCAGAAGGGCTCCGCCTGCGGAGCCGGGCTCCTCTCGCAACGAGCCGGCTTTCTCAATGAACGGCCCCGGGAGGGCAATACTGGCATCCCGAGGCAGTTCCCCCTTCAAAAAAGGCTCGTTGCGGGCGGGGTCAGAGGTGCCGAGCAGTTTTCTGCGGCCTTCTGCGTCGGCGCGAAGCGCCGTTCTGCGCGTTCTGCGTTCCCGCGTTTTGGACTCTCCTTAGCGCGATGCCAGATAGCGCGCGCTGACACTCGGAGGTAGCACATGGGATTCGAGCGAATTCCGGGAACTGATGTCGAGTACGGGCTGATCTCGTTCGACGCCGACGGGAAGGAACGACCCGAAGGCGCGGCGCTCATGAGCCAGCAGCTCATCGACAAGGTGAAGCGAGACGCCATCACGAACGTCTTTTTCTTCTGTCACGGATGGAAAGGCGACCTCCCGGCCGCGCGTGACCAGTACAACCGCTGGATCGGTGCGTTCGCGCGAGCACCCGAGCGTCAGCGCGCGGCGACGGTATTTCCCAACTTCGCGCCCCTGTTCATCGGATTGCACTGGCCCAGCCAGCCCTGGGGCGACGAGGAACTCGGCGGTGGTGCGTTCGGCGCCCCGGAAGTGGCCGTCTCGAGTGACGCACTCCTGCGGTCATACCTCGAGCGGCTGGGTGATCGCCCCGAGATCCGCCGGCCACTCGAGATCATCATCAACGAGGCACGAACCAACGTCGCGCCGGAGGAGTTGTCCCCGCAGGTGCGGCAGGCGTACCTCGACCTTAACCAGGCGTTAGGCCTCGGGAGCGCGGGCGTCACCGGCCCACCCGACGCGGACCGCGAAGCGTTCGACCCCGAGGCCGCATTCGAAGCCGCGAACGAAGCCGGCGCATCGTTCGGCGGCATCAACCTCGGCAGTCTGCTCGAACCGCTCCGCGGGCTCTCGTACTGGACCATGAAAAAGCGGGGGCGCTCGGTCGGCGAAGGCGGAATGCACGCCTTCCTCAAGGACCTCCAGCACGCCACGAACGCGCGCGTCCACCTCATGGGGCACAGCTTCGGCACCATCGTCGTCTCCGGGATGCTCGGGGGGCCTAACGCGAGGGGACCGCTCGTGAGGCCCGTGGATTCCGTGGCGCTCGTGCAGGGCGCCGTGTCGCTCTGGTGTTACGCCAATACCATCCCGTTCGGGCACGGTGGCGCCGGCTACTTCAATCCCATCCTCGGTGACCGCAAGGTCAGCGGTCCCATGATCGTCACGCGGTCCAGACACGACTCGGCCGTCGGCGTGTTCTATCCGCTGGCGTCACAGGTCAAGGGCTCCGCGTCGTTCGACCCGCAATCGCTGCCCGAGTTCGGTGCGATTGGCACGTTCGGCATCCAGGGAACCGCCGACGGCGTGCGCAACGAGCTGAAGATGCTGCCGGCCGACGGCCCGTACACGCTGGAGAAGGGGAAGATCTACAACCTCGAGTCGTCGCAGTTCATCGCCAAGAAGGAAGGCCCGAGTGGCGCGCACAGCGACATCGCCGGGCCCGAGGTCGCGCACGCGATCTGGTCGGCGGCGTTTGCTTCGGCGTGAGCACGATGCCTGACCAACCGGAAGCACTTCACGCCCTCGGCGTCTCCGCAACCACCGGCAAGCCACTCGACGACCTGTCGGATGACGCCATCCAGGCCGAGGTTGGTCAGGCAAAACCGCCTGGCCCGCAGGAGAACGCTCAGGCGGCACGGGTGGAAGGAGCGGCCCAGCAGGCGTTCGCCGTTGGCGAAGGCCTCGACGCCAACAACCTCCAGGACGTCGGCTGGGGCGTGATCTTCGCACCCAACATCGACGCGAAGATCAAGGACGCGCTCCAGCCGCTCATCGACCATCGCAAGGCGCAGGGCGCAAACCCATTTGTCATCTACGACCAGGACGGCTACCGCGCCGGCGAAACCGCGTTCGACTGGCTCAAGCGACGCGGCAGTCGGCTCGACGTCGTCGATCCGAACCAGGGCGTGCCGTTCTACCTGCTCATTGTCGCGCCGCCGGATGTGATCCCGTTCGAGTTCCAGTACACGCTGGACCTGTATTGGGCAGTGGGACGACTGTGGTTCGACACGCCTGACGAGTTCCGGCGTTATGCGGAGAGCGTCGTCGCGTACGAGAAGGCCGCGACGGTTCCCACCGCGCGGCAGTTGGCGCTCTTCGCGCCCGAGCACGAGTTCGACGCGGCGACGCAGCTGTTCAATCGACAGGTAGCGCAGCCGATGCGCGATGGATCGGGGCTCAAACCCGTGCCCGTCGGCCAGCGGCAGAAGTTCAAGCTGCAACCCTTCCTCGCCGAGAGCGCGACGAAGCACGACCTGGCGCGAATCTATCGCGGCGACATCCCCGGCGGCTCACCGGCCGTGTTGTTCAGTGGCGGCCACGGGATGGCGTTCGACCTGGGCGACGCCCGCCAGATCGACAAGCAGGGCGCGCTGGTTTGCCAGGACTGGGATCGCAGCGGCGCCATCACCGCGGACCACTGGTTTGCGGCATCGGATGTCCCGGCGGATGCGAAGGTACACGGGCTCATTCACTTCATGTTCGCCTGCTACGGCGGCGGCATGCCGGAGCTCGACAACTACGACCGGCTCAACAAGGAGCCCAAGCGCATCGCCGAGCGGCCGTTTCTCTCCAGGCTTCCGCAGGCGCTGCTCGCGCACGACGCGGGCGGCGCACTCGCCTCGATCGCCCACGTCGAGCGGGCGTGGGCGTACTCGTTCCAGTCGGAGAAAGGCGGCGGTCAGGTTCAGGGATTCCGCGAAGTCCTCGCGCGGCTGCTCAACGGAGACCGCGTGGGCCAGGCAACCGACACGTTCAACATGCGATGGGCCGCGCTCTCGACCCGGCTGGCCGAGCTGCAGGTGGACCTGCAACACGGCGCCGACGTGCCGCTCAAGCTGCTGGGGCAGTTCTGGGTCGCGCGCGACGACGCGCGAAATTTCCTGATACTCGGTGATCCGGCGGTACAGCTCCGGGTGAAGGACATGCCGGAGCTGGCATAGGCGATTGCCGGCCGTCGGCGTTAGGCTGGGCGATCAGGCGGTCGCCAACCGTACCGCCGGGTCGCCCAGCAGCACGTAGTTGCGTGCGTCGCTGTTCGCCGTCCAATATCGGGCGAGCAGCGCGTCGTCCCGCGGCTTGCCGCCCTTGACGTCCGCGATCTCCTCGGTGAGCAGCGTCGAAATCTCGCTGTAGCGGAGACTGAACTCGTCCAGCGCGACCCCGACGGGCAACCCGGCCAGGAGATCGCCGATGGTCTTCCGGAACACGGCGCGCTGTGCGCCGGCCGTTCCCCAATGGAACGACCAGTCCCACGCGCGGTCGACGTGGCCCACCACCGCCAGCGCGCCACCGCCCGGGTGTGACAGCAACGCCTGCGGCAGCCGAGCGACGAAATCGTACGGCGCGATCGCCGTGCCGCCTACCGCCGTCGAGAAGTCGTCCAGCTTCGGCGTGCCCGCGCCGAAGCAGGCGAAATGGAACGCGACGCGGCCGAGCAGACCCGCGTTAGGATCCACGTCGCCGGCGCAGAAGATGTCGCCGTCCGTTACCTTCGACCCCGGCCCTTGCCATCCGCTGCACACCAGGGCTCCCTGGTGCGTGAGCTGTCGCTCGTCATCGGGTTTGAGCCCGAGCCCGTGACTCGCCGTGAAGACGAACGCGGGCGCGGAGCTTCCGCCGAGCAGAGCACGCAGCGCTGGTTTGCTGGCGTCGTCTTCCACTGTGTCGACGATCGTCCAGCCCGTGGGAACATCGTGCCGAAGCTCGTCGGCGAGCGGTACGATCAGCTCGTTCGTGCTGAGCTCCGTCGCCTTGTCGCCCGGGTTCCGCGGGCCGAACAGCACAGCCGTCTTCGGAAGCTCCAGTGTTCCCTGCTCCGCCTTCTCCTCCGCTTCCACGACGCTCTTCGCGTAGCGCGCGTACTTCGCCAGCGCGTCCTGTTCGTTGTCGGCGTCGAAGTGAATGCGACCCACGGCGAACTGCACGTCGAGCAGATATTGGAAGCGGAACGGTATCTGCCGCGGGTCGCCCACTATCAGGAGGTAGTACGGGAGCTTGGCGGGATCGACGGTGCCCGGCCCGAGGTTGAACCGCTTGAGAAACTCGGTCTTGCTCTCGCCAGCGCGATAGGCGCGAGGGCCATCGAGCTCGTAGTAGCGGCTGCCCGCCTGCGATTTGCGCCGCTCGAGCAGCGGAGCGAGCGCCTTTTTCAGATCCGGGATTCGGCCCTGGTCCTCGTAGGCGAAGAGCACGCCCCACCCGACGCTGGCGAGCGAGCTCCGGTCACCGAGCACGCCGAAGGTCGCCGCATCCTTCGCCTCGTAGCGCTCGCGGAGCGTGGCCAGCGTCCCGGGGTCGACGCGGTCGCCCACGGCAACGTCGGCGAGGAGCTTTTCGGGCACGGGGAGCTGCAGATACTTCCCGTCCGGATCGATGCCGTTCGCGTGGTAGACGCTCTCCGGTGTCCCGTTAGGCATGGCGCGGCTGCCTGATGGCCGGGTCCATCACGCTGCCATGGCCGTAGCCGCGGGGAGCCGTACCGCCGGGTCGCCGAGCAGGATGAGGTTGCGCATGTCGTTGGTCGCCGCCCACAGGCCGATCAGCTCGGACGGGGCGATCTCCTGCCCGTAGCGTCGCCTCTCGTGCATGGCGCTCAGGGCCACGCTCAGCTCGGCGTACGCGTCGTCGAAGTTCTGCGCCGCGAACCCGACGCGGGCGCCGGTGAGCAGCATCCAGATCGCGCGGGACACGGCCTCGCGGTAGCGGTCCACGGCTGCGAGCCCGGGTGACGAAAATCCGAGCAGCCGGTCGGCGAAACCCATGACGGCCAGCATTCCGCCCGATGGGGCGCCGAGCAACGCTTGCGCCAGCGGTACGACGGACGGACGCTGCGGCGCATTGGGCCGGAGCTCGAGCGGACCGAATCCCGCACTGAACGAGCTCCACAGGATAGCCATCCTCTCCGGTACACCTCTTCCGGTAGGCTCGAGGTCGTCCCGGCCGAACGACGCCCGGATGCCGGGCCCGGGCGACACGCCGGTCACGACCGCGTTGACGTTAGGCGGGCCGGGCCAGTCCCCGCACACCAGCGCGCCGTGTTTCGCGGCGAACAGCGGGTGCGAATCCGGGAGAATGGCCGCGTGGCTCGCGGCAAACAGCAGCGCGGCATCGTCGGCGCCATTGAGCACCGCGCCGAGGTGCGCTTTGGTCGCCTCGTCACCGATCGCGGTCGAGATCCTCCAGCCACGTGCACGCTCCTGCAGCTCGGCGACCATTGGTACGACGAGCTCCTCGACGGTCGTGGCGGAATGGGCGTCCCCCGGAAATTTCGGGGCGAACAGGCACATCCGCCGCTGGCGCCCGACAGTGCGCTCGCTTTCTTCCACGCCGGTCGCGTAACGGCGATAGGCGTCGATGTCGTCGAAGTAGAGCCGCCCGACCGCGTAGGTGAGGTCGAGCTGCTGCTGGAAGCGGTAGGGAATGTCCTCCGGCGACCCGACGAGCAGGAGATAGTACGGCACGCGCTCGGGGGAGACGCGGCCCAGCCCAATGCCGTGTCGCGACAGAAAACTTCCGGCGCTCTCCCCCGTGCGATAGCCATCGACGCCGACGAACTCACGATACAGGTCCCCACTCTGCTGGCGGCGCCATTGGAGAAGTGGCTCCAGCGCCGGCCGGATCGCCTGGTGCGCGGTGGACGCGAAGATCACGCCCCAGCCGGCCTGCTGCAGGTCACTCGGGTCGAAGGTCGGAGGAAGTGCCATGGTCAAACTCCGCGCTCGAAATAGATCGCCGCGCTCGACCGGTAATCGGCCAGGACGCCGAGCTGCGTCAGGTCGAGGTCGATCGTACCAGCAACGATCAACTGCACGAGCGCGGGAAGCGTTGGCGTCGGGTAGGCGTACTGACCAGAACCGAAGTCGATGCCATTGAAGCAGGCGAGTCGGTCGGCGGTCCCCCTCGTGCTCGCCGCGTCCGCTGGCCGAGGGTCGAGCGACGCAGCCGCGCCGGTGACGTTCCCCTCGGGAACGACAACCGCCGTTTCGCCAACAGGTCGTCCGGCTGCTGGCTCCGGCGCCGGCACAACCGGCGGCGCGGCGAGTGGCGTTAGGCCTGCCGCGAGCGCTACGACGTCCGCGGGATCGATGGTGATCGACGGCGGCTGCTCCGGCACCGGCCCGTCCACCGGCATCCGGACCGCCGGGTCGCCAAGCACGATGTAGTTGCGGACGTCGATCGCCTCGTTGATCAGGCGATCTTGCTGGCCATTGGAGCCGCCCTGTGGCGTCGGCGTGAGCAGGCGATCCACCAGCTCGGCGGCAGTCTGCGCAAATCGGGTGTTGAAGAAGTCCATCGCCGACCCGACCGTAAACCCCCGGACGAGCCGACTGACGGTGCCGACGTACGCGTCGCTTCGTTCCGAGCCCGACAGCGCTGCGTCACTCGGCTCCTCCCCGAAATCCTGGTGCGTGTGCGACCAGGACGTGTCGACGTGGCCGATGATGGCGAGGGCTCCGCCTCTCGGGTGACCGAGCAGCCGCTGGCTCAGACGAGAGACGAAGGCTCGGTCGGAGAGCTCGCGCGGCGGTTCGCTCGTCACCTGATTCTCGAGCTTCGGCGTCCCGGCGCTGAACCCGGCTACCGTGAACACGATCATCCCGAGGAGGCTGGCGTCGTCCGCCACATCGCGGCCGGCCAGATAGTCGTTCCGCGTCAGCGGTCCCGTGTCTGGTTGCCAGTCCACGCACACGATCGACCCTTGCTCGTCGTACTGATCTGGATGTCCTTTCGGGTACGATGTCCCGTGCGCGGCGATGACGAGGAGCGCTGGCCGCCGGTCGCCGCCAAGCAGTCGGAGCAGGTGCGCTTTGGTGGCGACCTCCTCGACCACAGGCGTGACCTGCCACTCCTCGACCGTGAGCCCCGGGCGCCTGAGCTCCCGGAGCATGGGCTGAACGAGGTCGCGCGCGAGCAACGCCGTCTCGGGATCGTGCTCGTGACGTGGGCCGAAGACCACTGCCTGACGCGGCAGGCCCCACTGACCGCTTTCCGCCTCGACCACGCTCCGCGCGTACCGCGCGTACATGAGCAGCGTCTCTTCTGGCGTTAGGCCCTCGAAATGCAGCCGCCCGACCGCGAACTGCGCGTCGAGCGCGTACTGGAACTCGAACGGGATACGCTCCGGACCGCCGACGATGAGCAGGTAGAGCGGCATCCGATCCGCGTCCTCGACACCTCGCGCCAGCGCCCCGTGCCGCCTCAGAAACTCCTGCGCCTTCTCGCCCGGCTTCACGAGATACTCGGTCCGCGTGAATCGCGCCTGGGTCTGACTCTTCCGGTGCTCGAGCAGCGGACCTAACGCGCGACGGATCGCGTCGCGCATCGGATCGTCGTCCGCGAAGAGCACCGCCCAACCCAGCTCGTCGATGTTCGCCCGAACGAGCGCCAGCGCGGTGGCCAATCCCTGCCGGCTTCGCTGGAGGAACTCGTTCTCCAGCGGCGTGAGCACCTCATCCGGGTGGTTCCGCTGCCAATCATCGACCGCACGCACCTCCTTCGCGCTCAGGAGATCCTTGTCCAGCCGCCCGCGGCTCGCCCACTCGAGGAGGCGCCGCTGGAGCGGCGTCGTGTTGTTTCGGGTCCATTCCTCGTTCGCCGCCAGCACCGACGGGATCAGGCGGTCGTGCGACAGCTCGTACCAGCGGCTCTGGCCTCGCGCCTCGCCACGAACGATGTTCACGTCCGAGCGGCTGAGGATGTCGATGGCGGCGTTAGGCAGGCCGGCCGTCATGCCATTCGTCTCGTCCCGATAGACGAGGGCGCGGGTGCGCGCCGGCGTCAGCAGGCTCTCGCTGAAGAAGCGCCGCACCCGCCGCTGGCTGATCGACACGCCGCCCGCCTGCACCTCGCGCACGACGGTGTCCACGGCGTCGTTGTAATAATCCATGAGCGCCCGGTCCACATCGCCGTGCCGCTGCACGTCCTCGGTGCGAATCGATCCGGCATCCGCCGAAAGGTTCTGCCACAGGCGCTTGCAGACGACCTGCAGGAGGATCGGCTCGATGTCGTCTGCGTCCCCAGCCCGCAGGTTGGCGAGAAGCGCCTCGCCGACGCCCCTCTCGAATGGACGCGCGACGTCGGCGCGGTCGGCAGGACGCGTGATCGCGTCCAGGGCGGCCTGGCCCTTCAGGCGCTCCAGCCGGAAGCGCGGGCGCAGCTGCTCGGGCAGGAGGTGCGCGTACGGCGTGAGCTCCGCGATGTAGTCCTCGCGCATGCTGAACAGCACGCGGAGGCACTCGTGATCCGCCAGCGCCTGGCTCACCTGCTTGAAGAACGGCTCCCGATGATGCCGGAACGCCGTATGCCGGGTGAACATCTCCTCGAACTGATCGAACACGAGCAGGAACGGCAGCGGCGCTTCGTCGATCGCCTCCTGACCTTCCGCTGGCGGCTGGCGCTTCGGCATGAGCCACGTGCCGAGGGCGTCGCTCAGCGTGAGATCGTGCGATACCACCGCCGCCGATGGGTCGGACTCGAGCGAGAGCAGCGCGCTCTGAACGAAGATGTTCCGGGGATCCACCTCCTCCCGACCGCTCCCCACCCGTGCGATCCGGATACCGCTCACGAGCGATTGGAACGTCTCGCGCCCTCGTATGAGCCGCCGGTGGCGGAGCAGGCGCGGCGTTAGGCCGGCCCGCAGGAGCGACGACTTCCCGGCGCCCGACTGGGCGAAGAGCAGCGACGCGCGGCGCGCGACCGCCAGACTCGTGAGGATCTCGACCTCCTCGGCGCGCCCGAAAAAGAACCGGTGCTCGGTCTCGGTAAACGGCCGCGGCCCCACATACGGGTTCAGTTCCGCCATGACGCGGCCTCTCAGTCCTCGAGGAGTCGTCGGTTCAGCTCCGCGACAAACTGCGCCGGGCTGCCCCAGTAGACCGTTATCCTGAACCGCTGCTCGAGATATCCCTGCAGATACTTTTGCACGGCCTGCTCATCGATCCCCGTTCCACCCGGCCCGACCTCGAGCTGGACGCCAATGTGCAGCTTGGTCGTCGCCCGTGCCTGCGCAATCGGCTGCAGCAGACCCTGCACGACGACGCGAAATTCCCAGTCGTCGATGTCGTAGCCAAGAAACAGCCAGCTGCTGTCCGCCAGTCTGGTCACGATGTTCGACGGGATGATCTCGACCTGGTCGCGAGCCAGGCGAATGTACTTCGCCATCATGTCGTCCTCGGACAGCGCGACGTGATCGAGCTGCGACGGGTCGGAGCTGTCGTCGAACCCGTTGAGGTGGAGGACGTAGGGCGTGGTACTGCTTGGCTCCGGCTCGAGCACGGAATGCGGCTGAGCACCCTCGGTCGCCTTCTGCCAACGCGGGCCGATGCGCCTGACGTCTTCCGCCTTGAGATTCGGCTGATGCGCCAGCGCCTCGTACATGAAGTCGTCGACGTTCGTCGTGACGTAGAGCGGGAGCTGCAGATCGGCGAGCGCGTGGTAGATGCGACACTCCTCGACCTTCTTCGAGGCCTCACCCCAGCCCACGGCCTCCGTGACGGCTCGCAGGGTTTGCTTGTCGAACTGCTTGACCTCCGCCGCGTTCGGCGTGCGACCCACCGAGCGGTAGACGCCCTCCTTGAGCCGCTTCATGTACATCGAACGGAACGCGGAGGGATCCTTGTAGGCCTCGAATTGCGCCACGCGCGCGAGCTTGTCGGCATCCGCCAGCGCATAGCCGTTCCCCGTGGCGAGCCAGCGGGCGATCGCCTCGGGGCGTGGTACGATGCCGTTGTTGATGCGCGGCCCGAGGAACGGCACACACTGCTCGGTGTTGATGTTGACGCTCAGGCGCTTCCAGAACGTGGTCCGGTCGGTCTGCGCGACGCGCCCTCGCACGCGAAGCAGCTCGCCGGACCGGAGGCGCATGAACAGCACCGGCACGTCATCACCGCGCAGCTTCTGTGTGCGCACGGCATCGCGCGCCTCGTTGCACGCCAGGTCCACCTGGCCATGTCGAAGGAGCTGCCGGTAGAAGGTGGCGGCGAACGGGCGTGCGGTTTTCACCTCGACGAGGTCCTGCATCGCCAGCACGGCCGCCACTCCCGCCTTGACGAGTTGGGGCGCGAGGCCCCGAAAGGCATCGTTCGCGTCACGCACGGCCGTCTCGCAGCTCTCGAGAAACACGAGGCGGAGCCGCTCGTCACCCTTCACCGTGGCGTCGCCGAGCTGGCGACTGATCATCTCGGCGATGGCGGTGTCGGCGACCTGCTCCACCCTGTCCCCCTTCGCCGCGTTAGGCAGCAGGAGGGTCGTGCGCAGTCGTTCGGCGCCCTTCTCGTCCTGCTCCAGCCGGGACGTCCCGTGCCCGATGAAATGCAGCACGTGATAGCCCTGCTTGAGGGCATCTCGCATCGCGTCGAGCGTACACGGGTGCGGAAGCAGGTCGAAGCGGATCGCCGGGCCGCCATCCTCATCCTTGATGTCGGCCGCGGCCGCGAGGAGGCTCTCGTACTCGGTTTTCGCATCCACCGGTTGCAGCTTCCAGTCGGCGAGGTCCGACGGGTTGGCAACCGCGACGAGGACCTTGATGGGTCGCTCGAGCACCGCCGTACCGGGCTGCCACTCCTGCGGCAAATATCGGGAGAACGGCGTCGCCGCCTGAAGCGACAGTTGCCCGGACTGGTCGCCGGGTGCGCGCAGCAGCTCCCATTGAATGGGGTGAAGCTCCGACAGCTCCGGGTCGATGCGGAGACGGATCCGCCGCCTCGGGCTCTGGCCGTTCGCGCGATCCCACCCAGACCTGATCTTCGGGTCGGCGAACAGCGCCTCGAACAGGCGCTCGCCGTATGCCTCCTTCGGCTCGGCGCCTGTCCGGTCGAACACCGTCAGGCCGTCCTTCCTCGCGAAGCCGGGACCGAACTCCTGCCCCTGATCGAGCGTGAGCTCGACGCGGTAGCCGTCTATTCCGGCACGGCTGTCGCGTGCGGCGATCCTGATCTCGAGGTCGGAGTAAAGCATGAACGGCACGTCGTGGTGAGATCACATTCTGAGACGCTTCTTCGCTTCGGCCTCCCAGTCGTCGGTCGAGAAGTCGAGCAGCGTCTCCTCGTCTTCGATCAGCACAGGGTCGCCGGGACCCTTCGACGTGGTTGGATCGAACGTCACGCCGAACGACACCGACCCCGGTGGGGCCGGCACGAGTGAGAGCACGCCACCCGCGACGCCCACGCGGAACGCCTGGAAGCCAAAGACAATCGGCTTGTCGCCGGAGTAGGTGACCAGTGACGACTGATCGGCGGTCGCCTCGACGTTCACCTTGCCGCTCGCGATGCTCTTGATCACCGGCACGTCGATCTTCACCTCCGTCCCGTTCTCGTTCTCCGCCTTCACCGAGATCTTTCTCGCCTTGAGCGTCTGCGTGATCAGGAACAGCGTCCCCTGGCCCAGCACGAACTGCTGAAGGACGAGGTTGTCGGCGTTCACCTGGCCTTTCTTCAGGTATTCGCCAACATCGAGTGGGGCGACCGTGTCCGTCACGACGTCGGTGAACGTGAACTGCAGGCGCCGAGCGTTCTGATACTGGGCGCTCACATCCACGTCGCCGCCGAGCGCCTTCAGGATGCTGCTGAGAAAGCTGAGTCCGATCCCGGTTGCCTGCTTGTCGGATTGCTGGCCCTCGAGGTCTGCGGCAGGCTGGTTGCGCGAGATCGTCGGAGGGTTCGGGGGCGGGTTCGTGATCAGTTTGTCGAGACCGCCTAACTGGTGGACGGCGTCCTTCACCGCGCCGATCAAGTCCAGCGGGTTGATCCCATCGCGCGGGTGACGCACCACGTTGTAGTTCTGCGTCCGCAGCATCTTGGTGGTCTTGTCGTGGCAGACGCCCATCGTCGAACCCTCCGAAAAAAGTGGAGCGAGATCGCCCTCATCCCTCATCCCTCATCCCTCATCGCCGCGAGAACGCCTCGTCACGTTCGGCACCCTTGCGGGGCTTCCACTCGAGCGAATAGTACGAGCCGCGGTCGCGCGCCCAGGGGTCGAATGCATTGACGACGTGGTCGAGCTCCGGCTTGAGCTCCGGCACCGTCCGCATCAGCACGCGCTTGAGCGGAGACACCGGCTGGTGCGGATGGCCGTTCACCGGCTCCGGCTCGAACATCGCCACCGGACCGTTGTTGTTCACCCAATCATACCCGAGCTTCGAGTAGATCTCCGGCCGGAAGCTGGACGTGAAGAACCGATCGCTGTACAGACGGCGCGACGCGTTCAGGATGAAGACGACGAACTGCGTCTCGGAGATCGCGAACCCGTGCGGACGCGTGCTCTCGGCCAGCCACCCCACGACGGTGTCGAGATCCTCGACGTTGTCGACCGTCGATCCGTTCGGGTGACCGAGACAGTCGTTGATCGGTGAGCCATCCGCGTTGACCTGCGCGTCGGTGATCGTCTTCGACGCATCACACGTGTGCGTCCCGTACACCGCCCGCAGCGTGTCAGCCAGCTGCTGCTGCGCCTTGCGCTCCGGCGAGTCCTTGTCGAGGTGATGATCCACGAAGTCATCGAAGCTCGTGAGCTGCCGAAGGCCATACTGCCGCCGGAACTCGTTGAAGCGCGGCACGCCGTGCTCGCGATCGCGAATCAGGTCCAGCGCGGCGATATCGAGCTGTTTGGTCGGCGACTGCAGACGCTCCATCCGCAGGTTCTGCAGGAAACGTGGGTGGTTCTGCAGGGCGAGCAGTCCGAGGCGCTGGCGCCCCATCGTGAGCGCCCAATTCTCCAGCCCGCGCTCGTGCATGAATGCCGTCGCGCGACCGCGGAACGTTTCGACGACCGGAATCTTGTACCGGATCGTGTCCGGAGTGCGGAAATCGCGGAATTCGAGCAGGTCGGGTACCAGCGGGTGCAGTCGGTAGACCGTGATGAACTCCTCGGGAAAGTTGAACGGCGACCCGAAATGATTGGTGCCGCCGTTGTAGGAGTCCTCGTCCCCGATGGTCCAGTTGGCCTTCTGACTGCCGAGGCCAACGATGCCCGACCCCGAGGCGAGGATGGAATACCACGAGTTCGCGACCGACGCGCGATCGGATGCCGAGAGCTCGTTGACGACGTCGCCGAGGAGATGCTTGATCGCGGTGTCGTTCTGAATGAGGCCGTTCCAGTTCGCGTTCATCCCGCGGAACAGCGGATCATCGTAGAGCAGCTGTGTCGTCCACTCGATCGTGTGAATCTTGGCGATCTCCATCGACACGACGAGCCGCGCGAGCTCGAACAGGACGTCGGGGGTGACTTCCTTATAGGGGACGGCTCGCGATGGCGCGGCAGGATCACGCAGGCCGGAATCCTCATCTGGATGGGCCTTCGCGTAGCGCTCGAACGTGTCGACGAACTGGTTGTGCTCGCGGGCGAAGACGTTGTGGTAGAAGCTCATCCCGATCGTCCAGTTGTCGGGAAAAGCGGAAGCCTCCTGACCGGCCCAGTCCGCGTTCTGCGGATCGGATGGCTGGAGGAGCGGCAGATATCCCTGCCGATCGCCCTCCGTTTTCGCGTCGCCCGCCACGATCATCTGGAGCTTCGCCGCATCGTTAGGGTCGCGCTTGACTCGCTGCCGTGACCGTTCGTCGAAGCCGTAGATCTGCGACGCGTCCCACCACGCGGTGTTGGTGTTGCGGAACGTCCTGGGCGCCCGGGCGAAGCGCTCACCGTTCCCGTGTTTGAACGTGCCCGGCGGCAGCGAGTCGGCGACGAACCCGTGTTCCGCCTGATCGTTAGGCCGACAGCCGAGCTTCGCCGCCTCGGCCACCGGACACCCGACGCTCATGTACTCGGCCCGGTTGTGCCCTTCCTCGAGGTGCGAGAACCAGTCGTGGGTCATGAACTGGATCCAGAACGCCGCGAGGACATTGAAGAACGGGGCCTTCTTGTAGTCGCAGTTCGCGTCCTTGGCGTAGCCCGGTTTCCCGAACCCGTTGTTGCAGCTGGCGCTGTCGCTTTGGACCCGCGTGAAGAGCCGGCGACTGATGACCTGAGGGTCCGGCGACAGGAGCGACAGCCGGCTCCCGTGACGGTTTTTCGCCAGCTCGTCCAGCCCCTGCTCGGGGAAGGTCGCCTCGAACTCGACGTTCCGCGCGAACAGCGTCCCGCTCGACCCCATGAGCGGATTCCGCGTGTCGTTGCAGATTCCCGTTAGGGTCCGGAATCGGATGAGCTGACCTCGGCAGTGCTGCTCTGGTGCGTTGCCTCCGACGTCGGCGAAGCTGGCATGGGTCGGCGGAAGGCGCATCTCGGGCCAGACCTTGATTGCCGCGCCGTCCACGAGACCCTCGGGCTGTCCAGCCGGCCCGTTCACGTACTGCGAGAACGTGCCACTGTTGTCGAAGAGATTGAACTTGATCAGCTCGACACGCGCGTACTCGAGGTCAATGAGCGACCCGTTGATGCCTCGCACGTTTTTCCCCCAGAACGCGCGCGAGCTGTTGTCCCCGGTCGCCCAGTAGTTGGACCAGTCCGTCCATGGCGTATCGCGGTGAGCCACCGCGCGGGACCCGCCGCGACAGCGAGCGGTGTTCTCCTGCACCTTGCCCTGGAACCGCTGCGCTCGCTCCGCAGCAATGGGACGCGGCCCATCATGGACCAGCCGTCCGCAGCTCACGAGATCCGGCGTGCTGTCGCCGAGCCAGGCGCATGAGGTGGTGATCAGCGCCAGGCACACCACGACCAGTGCACGACTGCTGTGCATTGGCATCCTTCCCTCACATTCGGGCGGAAGGCGAATCCCGTCCGGTCCCGCATCGTCGTCAGGCAGTGCGCACGAATTCGCGGCGCACGCCGGTACGAGAACCGCCGTCGGCGGAGCTATGGTAACAGGCAAGGAGTCGGGCAGCAAGATGGCCGCTGCCTAACGTGTCGCTCCTTTGCCGTCTCGCGCTGTTTCGATTCCCGATTCCCGATTCCCTCGATTTCCGACGTGACCGCGATCACATCCGATCTCAGGGATGACCCCGAGGCCGCGGTGACCCGCCGGCGCGCATGGCCGTCCTTCTCTCATGTCGCGTTGCCCACCGACTCACGCCGCACCGAGCCGACCACGCCGGCTCGCTGTCACGGCGAGTCGACGGGCCTTGTTAGGCATCGCCGCCGCCACCGTAACCGGCGCTGCCACCGCGCGCGCGGCGATGGCACAGAGTGTCATCCTGGTCCAGGGCATCGCCGACGCCGAGGCGTGGAAGACGGACTCGGGCTCCATCCTCCTCACGCGCAACGGCGGACAGCCTTCGTTCCTCGGACGCATGCACCTCTGGGGCGCGGCGGGCGTCGGCCGGCACGTGGTCATCTATGCCGCCGGCACCCTGGAAACCGGCAACGCACGCGACGAATCGGGCACCGAGTGGTACACCGAGCTGGCCGGAGTGCGGTACACGTACTCGAACGCGCTCGTGATCGACGCGGGCAAGATCCAGCCGGTCATCGGAACGTTCGCGGCCCGACGGTACCCCACGCGAAACCCCCTCATCGGGATGCCCGACGGCTACCCGCTGCAGTATCCACTCGGTGTGCAGGTGTCGGGCACGCGCGGTCCGTTCGACTATCGCGCCGCCGTCGTTTCCCTCCCGGTTCAGCACGAGGGGTACACGCCCACCCCGACGCCGACGCCGCGCCCCGCACTCGGCGCGGGGCTCACGCCCACCATTGGCGCTCGCATTGGCGTGTCGGCGACGTGGGGTCCGTATCTCAATCGCGACCTCGCGCCCACGCTACTCGCTGGCCGCTCGTGGCGAGCGTACAACGAGGCGATCTACGCAGCCGATGCGCAGCTGAGCCGAGGCTATCTCGAGCTCCACGGAGAGCTCGCGAGGTCGAGCTACGAGGTGCCCGACGGTGAGACCGGGATCAGGACGGTGCGCGGACTGACATACTACACCGAGGCGAAGTACACGCTGACGCCCCGGCTCTTCGCGGCCGGCCGCTTCGAGCGCAACGACTACCCGTACGTTCAGTCGGTGTTGGACGTGGCCTGGACCGCCAACCCCACGAACATGTACAACGGCGAGGCCGGCGTCGGCTACCGCCTCACGTCACGGACGCTGCTCAAGGCGTCGGTGCGCAGCGACCGCTGGGACGTCCCTCCGGAGATGCGCGCCTTCCTGGGCAACGGCACCGCGCTGGCGCTGCAGCTGTCGCAGTCGTTCGACGTCGTTCGTTAGGCATTGTGAGGGATGGGGGATGGGGGATGGGGGATGAGGGTTAAGAGCGGAACCCCTCATCCCTCATCCCCCATCCCCCATCCCCCATTCAGCGCCCACCCACCACCGCGTGCTGCGGTGGCACGGCGCCGGACGCCTGCGCCTCCACCATCGCGACGGCTTCGTCCGCACCCAGCGGCCTGGCGAAGTAGAAGCCCTGGCCGAACCCGCACCCCGCCGCGCGAAGCTGCGCCGCCTGCTGCGCGTGTTCGATACCCTCGGCCACGCACTGCAAGCCGAGTGAGTTCGCGAGCCCGACGATCCCGCGGCCGAGCGCCGCTTCCGACCCGTCGTGCGTGAAGCGATCGATGAAGACCTTGTCGATCTTCAGCACGTCCACCGGGAACCGATGCAGATACGCGAGCGACGAGTAACCGGTCCCGAAGTCGTCGATTGCCAGGCGCACGCCCAGCGTCTTGAGGTCGTGCAGCGTGCGGAGCGCAGCGTCGGCGCGGTGCATGAGGACACTCTCCGTGATCTCGAGCAACAGCAGGCTCGGATCGATCCCCGCCTGCGTCACGGCGGCGGACACGTCGTCCACGAGCGAAGCATGCTCGAGCTGGCGCCCGGAAATGTTGACCGACACGTACGGCAGTGGCGCCCCGGCCTCCGTGGTCCCGTGCTCGACCGACCACAGTGCCGCATGCCGGCAGGCAGCGTGCAGCACCCACCGGCCCAGCGGGACCACGAGCCCCGTCGATTCGGCGAGCGGGATGAATCGGTCGGGCCTCATGGGTCCGCGAGTCGGATGGTGCCAGCGCACGAGCGCCTCGAGCCCGGCAATGCGCTCGGTGTCCAGGGCGACGATCGGCTGGTACACGAGCCGAAGATCCCCGTTAGGCTCGGCGAGCGCTCGGCGCAGGTCGGCCTCGAGCGCCATACGCTCGACCACCGCGGCGTGCATCGCGGGCGCGAACAGCTCGTAGCGTCCCTTGCCGAGCTGTTTCGCGCGGTACATCGCCACATCGGCGTTCCGCAGCAGCTCTTCGGCGCTGTCGTCACGCGTCGCGCGCGCGACGCCAATGCTGACGCCCACCGGAACCTCGGCCCCCTGGAGGGAGATCGGCGAGCGCATCGCGCGCTGAATGCGCTCGACCACGGTGATCAGGTCGGCGTTCGCGCGGACGCGGTCGAGGAGCACGGCGAACTCGTCGCCGCCAAGCCGGGCCACGGTGTCGCACCCGCGCGTGGCGTTCAGCAGCCGGGTCGAGACCTCGACCAGCAGCCGGTCCCCCACGGCGTGGCCGAGTGAGTCGTTGACGTTCTTGAAGTTGTCGAGATCGAGAAACAGCACCGCGATCGAGTCGGGCGTCGAGGCCCCGCGGTCGAGCGCGCGATCGACCTCCGCGCGAAAGCGCGCGCGGTTCGCGAGTCCCGTGAGCGGGTCGTGGTACGCCTGATGCGACAGCTTCGCCTGACTCTCACGCAGCGCCTGCTCCGCCACTTCTCGCTCGCGGATTTCCGCGGTCAGGACCGCGTTCGCCGCGGCGAGGTCCGCCCCTCGCTGCTCGAGCTGCACGCGCTTTCGCGCCAGCGAGGCGATGAGCCGCGCGAACGACAGGTGGAGCCACCGGATTTCCACGGCGGCCGACGCGTGGTCATCCAGCCGGCCGATTCGCTCGAGCGTCCCGACCGCTCCCACGGCGGTGCGCAGCCGCCGCACGAATGACTCGAGCGGGCCAAGCATCGCGCGGGAGAGGAACGCGGCGCCGGTTCCCGCGAGCGCGACGGCCACGATCCCGAGGGCAACGAAGTCCACCAGCAGCGCGCGCGTCGTGCGGCGCAGGGTCGGCGTGACGGCCTGCAGCAGCGTTAGGCGGGCCGGCGCGCCCCGATCGGCGGCGCCCATCGCGAGGGACGCGGCCACATACTCCACGTTACCCAGGCGGACGAGACGCGGCTGCGCATCCACCACCGAGACCACGCCCTCGAGGCCTGGCGGGCGGCGCCCGAACGTCGAAGCGATCACCCGTCCGCCGAACGTTATCACGAGGTCGCCACCGAAACTCTGCACGAGCGACCGCAGATGCGCATCGTCCAGCCGATCACCGAGGATCACCGTACCGATCGTGAACCCGTCGACGACGATCGGCACGGCCGCAATGTGGAAATGCGTGTCGCCGACCCGAAGCACCGAGAGATAGAGCTCGCTCGGTCCGCCGTCGAGAGCCGGGTCGAGCGCGTGACGGAGCGCCGCCAGCCGCGACAGGTCGGCGCCGGTCGCCGGCGCGCCGCGGCTCGTCCCGTCGCTGTCAGGCACCACGAACGCGGCAACGACGTGCCCCTGCTCATCCGTCGTGGCGACGAGATCGGAGCCCAGGTCTGGCGCGACCCGCTCCAGCTCGCGCCTAACGGTGCGGACGACATCGGGGTGATCGCTTGCGGGGCCCGGCGCCAGGTCCCCGGGCCTTCCCTCCACGCGCGCGGTCGCCATCGCGGAGCGCAGGCTGGGGTTCGTCGCCAGCAGCGCAGCCGAGGCGACGAACTGGCGATCCTGCCGGCGCTGGAGCGTCAGCATCGCGTTCTGTCCGTGACCGACGTCCTCGGTGATCAGGGCGCGGGTCGTCGCGCGCGTCCTGACACTGAGCACGGCGAACGTCGCCGCGATCGCCACGGCGGTCACCATCGCGCTGAGCGCGGCGAGTCGAACGCCGAGGCGTGCGCCGCGCCTGCGGAACCGACGGAGGGAGCCCTGGCTCTCGCCT
This sequence comes from Gemmatimonadaceae bacterium, assembly GCA_036274195.1. GTDB lineage: Bacteria > Gemmatimonadota > Gemmatimonadetes > Gemmatimonadales > Gemmatimonadaceae > JAJKIV01. The sequence continues at coordinate 22,911 of DASUGD010000206.1, forward strand.
CCCAAACTCACTGCGAGCGCGCGGCTTCCGAAGGCGGAAGCGGAATGGTGAAGTCGAGCCGCGCGACCTCGCCGGGCTCGAGATGCAGGCGATGCGTGATTGGCCGGATCCGCTCGTGCCACGCGACCACCGTGTAGTCACCGGACGGCAGGCGGGGAATCGTGTAGCGTCCCTCGGCGTCCGGCACGTCGAAGTACGGGTTGTCGAGCACGAGGGCGACCGCACTCATGTCCGAATGGATGTGACAGAACACCTGCACGATGCCGGTGCGGTCGAACGTCACGGAGCGCGCCGATCCCCGCGGATATCGCCCGAGGTCGAACGACTTCGCGCGCGAGAGGGAGAAGACGTTGTGGAACAACGGGTCATCGTTAGGGAACGCGACGGTCGTGCCCCGCACCACGGGCAACACGTGGGGCAGAAAGCGCTCGTTGTGCTGGCGCAGGGTCGCCCCCTTGGTGAGCTCAGCCCCGCCTGACGGCGCCTGCTCGATGTAGACGATGATGTTCTGCCGCTCGTCGACGTCCGCGGAGTCGGGTGCGGGCGGCACGGCCCCGGGGCCGGGCTCCGCATAGATCCGGAAGCGAGGGCGCCGCGCGGTGAGCGCGCGCGAGACTACGACCTGCCCTTCGATGCTCGCTGTCGCGTCACGAGGATCACTCGGCGACGCGGGTCTCGCCGGTGGTCCGTCACCGGCCCACAGCGCGGAGGCCGGAAGGCCAACGAGACAGAGTCGGCAGAGCTCACGGAGCGATTGCATCGGTCAAGGCGCAAGAGATGCAGGCATATGGGGATAGACGCCGGGCGCCCGATCGGAGTCACGCCCTGCCACGAGGTCGGGATGGCGACGGAGGCAGATCAGGTAGACGCGCTTCACGCCCCGGTGCAATTTGAAAACACTTGGTGGCAGCAGGATGCCGCGACGCACGCACCGCCCCTCGCAACGACGTGACAGACGATACCAAGCTGAGCCCGAACCTGTCGGCTGACTATGCCGCGAGTGGTTTCAGTTCGAATCCGGAAGCCTGGCTCGCGGCGATCGTGGAGTCATCCGATGACGCCATCATCGGCAAGACGCTCGACAGTGTGATCCGCAGCTGGAACAGCGGCGCCCGCCGGATCTTCGGTTATGACCCTGACGAGATCGTGGGCAAATCGGTGTACACACTCATTCCGCCCGAGCTGCATCACGAAGAGCCCGAGATCATCGCGCGGTTGCTGAAGGGCGAGCACGTGGACCACTACGAGACCGTCCGCGTTCGAAAGGATGGCGTTCGCATCGACGTTTCGCTGAGCGTTTCACCCATTCGTGACGAGTCCGGCCAGATCATCGGCGCCACGAAGGTTGCTCGCGATGTGACAGAGGCGAAGCGACTCCAGCGCGCCGAACGAGAGTTGCTGGATCAGCTCCATGAGCTCACCGCCGAGCTGGAACAACAGGTCGAGGAGGCCCAGGCACTGCAGGAGGAGGTCGAGCAGGCGAACAACGAGCTGGTGACATCCCTCGCCGACACAGAAGTGGCGCGCGAGCAGGCGGAGACCGCGCGTCGCGACGCCGACGAGGCGCGTCGAGCAGCCGAGGACGCGAACGCCGCGAAGGGTCAATTCCTCGCCACGATGAGCCACGAGCTCCGCACTCCGCTCAACGCGATCGTGGGGTACGTCGGTTTGCTCGAGGTCGGCGTTCACGGGCCACTGACGGAGCTCCAGCGCGAGGACCTCATGCGAATCCGGCGGAGCGAGGAAACACTGCACCGGCTGATCGAGGACGTCCTGAGCTTCGCCAAGCTCGAATCCGGAAAGGTCGAATACCGCTACGAGACCGTCGTGCTGAACGAGTTCCTGGAGACGCTCGAGACGTTCATTGCGCCGCGCCTCGCGCAGAAGAATCTCGAGTACTGCTTCGACCCGACGCACGCGTCCCTGACCGTCTCGATCGACCGCGACAAGGTCGAGCAGATCATGCTGAACCTCCTCTCGAACGCGGTGAAGTTCACGGACACCGGACGCATCGACGTGCGCTGCGCCGTGGAGGCATCGACATTCAGGATCGAGGTGAGGGACACCGGGCGAGGTATCGAACCGGCCCTGTGGAATACCATTTTCGAGCCGTTCACGCAGGGTGACCGATCACTCACACGCTCGGCGGAAGGTACGGGGCTCGGCTTGTCGATCAGCCGCCAGCTCGCCCGCGCAATGGGCGGCGACATTACAGTCGAGAGCGAGGTGGGCAAGGGGTCGACGTTCGCCGTGGTGCTTCCGCTCGCGAGACGTTAGGCGCGCATCATCAAGCGGTGTCCTTCCCGGCGGCGCCATCGAGCGCCGCGCGCCCCGCCGCGCGGCGGCGACCACGCCGGGCGAGCCGGATGCGGGCGCTCAGTCGCGTGGTCGACTCCCGGAATTGCTCATCCTCGGACGCGCGCTGCCACGCCCGCGCGAGGCCGCGCCACTCGAGCAGGCCGATCAGGCGCGTGGGGTCTTCACGACCGACGACCGGTAGCCGGCTGACCTTCCTGGCGAGCATCACGCTGACCGCTTCCTCGAGCAAGGTATCAGGGTAGGTCGTGATGGCGGGCGTGCTGCCCGCGCCGAGTACGCTCTGCGTGTCCGCGCCCTCGTGGTCGACCGACGCGATCAGATCGCGACGGGTGATGATCCCCGCCAGCGCGCCGGCCTCGTCGACGATCGGCCACGCCTGGCACGGGGCGAGGACCGGGTCGTCGTTCGCCAGACGCCGGAGCAGCGCGTCCGCAGGCATTGCCGCCGGAATCGTCGGGACATCCCGCTCCATTACATCCTCCACGCGAAATCGCGCGAGCGGGCTCACGGTGTACTCGCGGGCGATGTGATACCCTCGGCGTGCGACCTTCTCGGTCAGGATCGAGCGCCGCATCACGAGCACGGTGAAACCGTGCGCCGTCACGCAGGCCAGGAACAGCGCCGGAACGATGGACAGGTCGTGCGTGAGCTCGAGCAGAAACACGGCGGCCGTGAGCGGAGATCGCATCGTGCCGCCGAGCATTGCCGCCATCCCGATCGCAGCCCAGAGGCTCGTATCGCCGAACGGGATCAACCCGGCGCCCAGGGCGCCTAACGAGCCACCCATGATCAGGAGCGGCGCGAGGACGCCGCCCGAGGTCCCTGAGCCAAGCGCGATCGCCCAGATGAGCGCCTTAACCACCATGAGACGGGTGACGGCGAGCCCCGCGAGCTGGCCCGCGAGCAGCGCACTGATCGTGTCGTACCCAACCCCCAGCGCCCTCGGCTCCAACAGACCGCCGATGCCCACCGCGAGTCCGCCGATCGCCGGCCACCACATCGGATTCAGTGGGATCTTGGCGAATCCGTCCTCGCACGCGTACACGAGCCACGTGGCAATGGCAGACGCGCCGCCAGCACACAGACCGACCACGAATGATGCGCTCAGCTCCTGCCACGACGGTGCCGCGTGTGGCATCACCGGAAAGAGCGGGCCGTGGCCGAGCAGCGGCACGCGGCACGCGCCGGCGACGATGGCCGCGATCGCCACAGGGATGAGGCTGCGCGGCTTCCACTCGAACAGCAGCAGCTCGACCGCGAGCAGCACGGCGGCGATCGGCGTCGCGAAGATCGCCGTCATGCCAGCCGCCGCGCCCGCAACGAGCAGCGTCTTCCGCTCCGCCGAGGAGAGGTGAAAGCCCTGCGCGAACAGCGAGCCGAAGGCGCCGCCCGTCATGATGATCGGCCCTTCGGCGCCGAACGGTCCACCCGTACCGATCGCGATCGCCGAGGACAACGGCTTCAGCACCGCGACCTTCGCCGACATGCGGCTCCTGCCGATCAGGATCGCCTCGAGCGCTTCGGGAATTCCGTGTCCGCGGATCTTGTCCGACCCGTACCGCGCCATGAGCCCGACAATGAGCCCACCGACGATCGGAATGAACACGCCCGCGACGCCGAGCGCGGTCTTGGCGGGCGACGTGAGTACGCTCGAGTACCGATGGTACCACACGAGGTTCGTCGTGACGCCAATGAGCCAGACGAGCGCGTACGCCACGAGCGAGCTCATGACGCCGACGACGACCGCCATCGCGGCCAGTATCAGGAGGCGGGAGTTGGTCGTGAAGTCGCTGAGGCGGTCGTCGTGTCTCGAGGCCATGACCCGAGCATGTCTCGGGGCTCGGGCCCGAGCAATGAGTCGTTCATCCCGGCGGAGGGGACGGACCGCTCATATCACGCGTGAAAATGTCAGATCAGATTTCTTTTGATCGCGTGCGTCACGGCTTCGAGACGGCTGTGTGTGCGGAGCTTTCTGTTGATGTGGTGCAGGTGATTGCGCAGGGTGTGCGGCGAGATGCCGAGCGCACGCGCGACGGCGGCTGATGCGCTTCCCTGGGCGAAGAGTTGGAGGATGCGCTTTTCCTGCGCCGTCAGCGGCGAGACCGGCGCGGGGCGCGCGCCATCCGAGCCGAGCGCGCGCAGCCGATCGGCAGCCGCCAGCATTCGCTCGACGAGATGCTCGCGCGTTCGCCTGACGTGAACATCCTGCGCGATGAAGACGACCAGCCGCGTGTGCGACCGCGGCGGAGCGTGCACGAGCGTCGAGATGCTGACCCATCGGCGTCGCCCATCCCGGGAACGGAGCTCCACGTCGAACGCGGGGAGCGTGTGGCCCGCGAGCGCCATGTCGCACACCTCACGGCCGATCGATGTCCCCAGCGCACCGCGGCCGTTCAGCACCTTCGTCCAGTCCATCCCGACAATGTCGGCGTCGCGCCACCCGAAGAGCCTGGACGCCGCGGTGTTCCAGATGCGCACGATGCCACGCGCATCGACAGCGAAGGCGGCGTCGGCGGTGGACTCCAGGAGTTGAACGATGCCGGCTGGCTGGGGCACGGGCGAATCTCGTTACGGGTCGCGTGATGGCTCGAGCGCGAGGTAAAACGCGCGATCGCCGACGCGGCGTATCGTATGTCGCGGGAACTCTTCCCTCGTCGGTGCGCCCCCGTCCTGCGGCTCGATGAAGTAGAACGAAGTCAGGCGGCTGAGCTCCGCCGGCGTCACGAGGTTCCCGAAACCGTACAGGCGATGGGTGATGCGCCCGAGGTCACGCTCGAACACGAAGAACCGGTTGGTGCTGTCGAACGGCGTGGAGTCCAGCGCCGCCATGTGCGAGTTGAGCTCCGGGTGCAGTTGCAGCACCGGGTACAGCGTATCGCGCAGGCGTGTGACGACGAGCGTACCGGAGCGGGATAGCCGCGTCGCATCCCGAATGTCTTCGTGAACGCGGCGCGAGAAGACGTCGGCTCGATGCGCTTCGCCCCACATGGTCTTCATGCTCGCCGCGACCATGGCGACCGCCGCGACCCACCGGACCAGCGTATCGCCGCGTGCCACCACGAACGCCACGAGCGGGGCAGCCGCAACGGTGCCAGCAATCCAGTACCGGAGCTCCGTGGCAGGCTGCACGAGGAGGGAGAACGCGACGAGCACGAAGGGCATGGCGGCTTGCGTCAGCAAGAGGAGCGGTCCGAGCGCAAACGGGCGCGCGGACCGTCGACCGACGACGCGCTCGCTTGGACGCCCGGCGGGCCGGGCGCGCACCGCGATGAGCACCCAGCAGCCGAGGGCGATCGCGATGGGCAGTGTGAGGAAGAAGGTCGCGAGGAGCCGCGCCGCGCCTAACGCGGACAGATCCGGCATCCAGGTGGGTATCGTGGTCGACGCCCGCTGTCCGAAATAGAATGGCGCGCACGCGGCAAGGGCGAGTGGCCCGGCGATCGACGGGGACAGCCGTCGAAGTGTCGCCGTCCAGGCGCCGGGCGCGAAAAGCAGGACGGTACCGACCGCGATCCCCCACGTCAGGATCCCGAAGTAATGGATCGTGCACAGAACGGAGGATACCAGGCCGAGCGAGACGGCGGAGACGCGCGTCGGCTCACGCCGCACCGTGCGGAGCAGAACGAGAAGCATGCCCCCCGAAGCGAACAGCAACGGTCCGTAGAACCGCGCGTCGAATGCCGCGTGCATGACAACCTGCTGCGCCCACACCGCCATCGTGCCGGTTGCCGCCGGCCAGGGCGAGAACTGGTCGCGCAGCAGGAGGTAGACCGTCGTGAGCGCGCCGGCCACACACGCCACCGTGACGATGCGCGCCGTGATCGGGGACAGACCTCCGGCGACCAACGCCGCCAATCGATACAGGAGATGAGCCGTCGGGGGGTTGGAGTCCACTCCCGCGGCGACGTTTCGGATGCTCTCGGGCAACGATTGCGTGCCCGACACCAGCCAGGTGGCGACTTCATCGAGCCAGAAGGGTTTGGTGATCATGGCCCACGCGCCCATGGCCGCGATCTCCAGGATGATGAAACCGAGGGCGGCCAGCACGAACCATGCTGTCTCGCGGCGTGACCACGAAATCGCTGTCATTGACCTCAGCAGTCTTCTTTGCCATCCAAACGACCTCTCGACACTACCAGTATTGATATAATAGCCAACGCAGCCGATGCGGCTCATCGACGCTTCTCTCGCACTCGTCGCGGTTGCGGCGATCGCCGGTGTGGCCAGCAACCCGCTCACCGCGCAGACCGCCGCGAGCAGAAGCGGGCCCGAGATAGAGCGCGTGGATTTTCGCGGTGTCCGATCGGTGCCCATGGAGCAGGTGCGGAGCGTCGTGGTGACGAGGGCGAGCTCCATTTTTCGGAAGCGCCGCCTCGAGCCCGGACAGCTCGAGCGTGACGTCGCAGCACTCCACGATCTCTACTGGCGTCGCGGGTTCCGCGAGGTTGCGGTCGACACGACCGTCCGCCCGTCGGGCCGCGGCGTTGCCGTCACGTTCGATGTTAGCGAGGGGCCGCTCACGGTTGTCGATTCGGTCGACGTCCAACAGGCGACTCCCACGCTCGACACGAGCACCATCCAGCGCGCCGTGCGCCTGCGGCCCGGCGACCCGCTCGATCTCTCGGCACTGGACTCGACGCTCGCCGCCCTGCGCACCGCGCTCTGGGACGACGGCTATGCCGACGCGATCCTCACACCTAACGTCGTCGCCGACGCCCGGACGCACCGCGCGACCGTTCGCATCGACGTAAACCCACGGTGGCGAACGCGCGTCGCATCGATCGAGATCGAGGGCAACCGACGGTTGTCGCACGACGCGCTCCGGAGCGCCCTCACCCTCGAGCCCGGCGCCCTTTACCGACGCGCGGATGTGACCGAGAGCCTGCGGCACCTGTACGAATCGCGCGTGGTGGCCTCGGCCTTCATCGCCATCCCGCCTAACGCTACCGACAGCCTGACGCCGGTCGTGGTGCGCGTCCAGGAGCGAAACCCCCTCCAGTTCGGGGTGGACGCAGCGCTCAACACCAGCGACTTCCTGCAGGTTGCCGGCCGAGTCGGATTGTTCGCCATCGATGGCGGGCGCTGGCAGCTCATTGTGCGAGGCGCGACGGGCAACCTCCTCGCCTCCGGCCTCGAAGGAGCCGGCCCGTTCACCGAAGTGGCGCCGGACGACAGCATCGATCGAGCATTCCTGCGGCCCACCTGGCAGGCGCAGGTCGAGGCCGCGCGGTTATGGGCTGGCTCACCGCGCAACCGGCTCACGCTCGGCGCCTTCGGTCAGCGGCTCAGCGAGCCGAACGCGTTCGTCGATCGGGCCATTGGGCTCAGCACGTCGTTCACGCGTGAGGTAACAGAGCACGCGGGGGTATCGTTCGGCTATCGATGGGAGCGTGCAGCCGTGGAGGCGGGCGACGTGTATTTCTGCGAGAGCTTCGGTCTGTGCGACGCCACCGCACTGAGAGCGTTCCGCGATTTCAGACGCCTGTCATCGGTGTCGCTCGGCGGCGTGCTGAACCGGGCGAACAGCCCCGTCGCGCCGTCGCACGGGCAGACGATGCGCGTGGATCTCGAGTACGCGTCGCCGGCGACAGGCTCCGAGTACGAACATTTCCGCATCGACGGTGAGGGCGCCGTGTACCGCCCGCTGGGCTCCTGGGTACTCGCGACGCACGTGCGCGCCGGCTGGGCACACACGCCCGGCGATGTCCTCCATCCGCGAATGCTGTTTTACGCTGGCGGCTCCCGATCGGTGCGCGGGTACCGCGAGAACCAGCTCGGCCCGCGTGTGCTTCGCGCGCGCGGTGCGGACCTCGTTGCGCGTGGGTGCACCGACGCAAGTATCGCCGACGGGTCGTGCGACCCTAACGCGGTGCCTCGGAGCGTGTTCACGGCGCAACCCGTCGGAGCGACCGCGCTGCTCGAGGGCAGCATCGAGCTGCGCAAGCGCTTCGCGTGGAGGCTGGGCGGCGTGGTGTTCGCGGACGGCGCGGTGGTCGGGCCCGGCGCGGGGACGCTGGCCGCTGAGCGCGTCAGCACCGTGACTCCCGGTATCGGACTCCGCTACGAGACTCCGTTTGGCGAGCTGCGTCTGGACGCGGGCTGGCAGCCGGACCGGAGCGAGCGCCTTCCCGTCGTCGTCGAGTCGGGCTCGTCGCAGTTGATCCGCCTGACGACCGAACGGCAGTGGACCTCGGTGGACGACGCGAACGGACGGCGTGGGCTGCGGCGCGTGACGCTGCACTTCGCGTTGGGCAACGCGTTCTGAGCCCACCGAGCAGAACCGGCTACGCCTCCAGCTCGCGCAGCACGCGAGCGGCGCGTCGCGCCTCCCGCCAATCGAGCATCCGGTCCAGCGGCCACGCACCGCTCCACGCGGCGATGAGCGCGCCCTTGAACGTCAGACGCACCGTCTCCGTCGCCGGCACTTCGATGTAGCCGCCTTGTACGCCGCCGTCGACAGTTTCATCGAACATGCGCTGGTACACATCGAGAGGCGGTGTGGCCGGCGGATGCCAGCCCACCGTGACCGGCGCGCGACCACCGCGCATCGCGCTCGCCGTGCGTCGCTGGTGAATCTCGTACAGCCGCGCCACGTCAGTGACCTTCCGGAAGGTCACGATATCGTGCTTGTCCTTCCGAGCGCTGACGAGGCGCCGTTCGTTGGCGGTCACGATCACGAGACCGTCGGTCATTCGGGTATGAAAGGACAACCCCGTCATCGAGAATCGCCGCGGCGCGTGCGAGATCGCCGCCATGCAGAATTCCTCGCCGCTCGCGCTTGGAGCGATCGTGATCACCATGGCACCCTCGCGATCGTGCGGTCGCGTCGCGTTGCCGTGACGCACCGGCTCTGCAAACCCGATCTGCCCGATGGCGGTCTCCATACGGTGGAGAAACTCGTTCACGGGCTGCGAAAGGCTGGAGACCTGGTCGCTGGTCATCGGTCGCAAGCCAATTTTTCGCTCGGTCTTGAGGAGGCGCCGATACTGAAAGGGCGCGGTCACCATCCCGTGAAGCCAGACGTACGGCATCATGAGCGGGATGAGGATGCGGTCCAGCCCATCGAGCTCCATGTCATCGAACTCGGGGGATTCGGTTGGCGCCGCGCGCGTCATGGCCATTGCTACCTCTCTAGAAACGGGATGCTGCGCTGCTCCTGACCAGGACGACCTGACGCCGTCGCGCGTTGCGCTGCGTGCGTGGTGACCGCGTCAGGCACCCATCGTCCTCTGATGTATGGGAAGGTTTCTCAGGTCCCTGCTGTCCGTCGCCGCATTCTTCGCGATCTGGACCTTCATGCGCCATGGATGCTTCGCGCAGACCGAGGACGTCGACGGCATTCACGCCGAGAACGCGCGGCACGCGCGTGAGCGTGCCGAGGCGATCCCTAACGACTTCGTCGTTCCCGACAGCTTTCCGGAGCTGCTCGCCGCGCTGGAGCGGTTGACGGGCAGCGCGCCCGTTCCCTTCGTGGGCGAGCGCGACTGGTACGCGTCGATCGAGCTCGTCGCGACCACCGGCAACCCGTCTCCGAGCTCGAAGGAGATCGCGAGCTGGTTCCGCGAGCTCGAGCGCGAGCAGCCGTTCACCATCACCGACATAGGGCGCGACCATGTCGGTGGGCGTTTCGTCGGCGCCTTGAAAGACCCCCGCGCGCTCGCGCGGCGCTTCAACGACTTCTGCCCTGACATTGTTAGGCAGGGGACGGGCTCGGTCCGGAACCTCGAGATCGAGCTGCGCGAGAGCCAGTATCTCTACTGCTGGTGGGACTGAGGGGCGACACGGCCAGCCACACCAGCGTCCCGTCCGCGCGGCGGACCCAAACGAACAGACCGGGATGGTCGCGACAGCGGCGACGGCGTATTAGCGTACGGCGTGCGCTTGCCGAAGCCTGGCGAAGGACCTAACGATGGACGGACGCGCGCGCCTGAGCCGCAGCTGGATCGGCGTGCCTTCCTCGAGACCGGCGCCCTTGCCCTCTCGGGCGTCGCGCTGTGGGCGTGCGAGCGCGATCTGCCGCTGGCGCCGCGAGGAAAGGGCCCAGATGGCGAAGAACCGCGCTTCCTCTTCGCCAGCGGCATCGAGAACAGCTATCCGCTGCTCCCGAACGGGCGGCGCATCGACGAGATGGAGAAGTGCGACCACTACCGCCGGTGGCGTGACGACTTTGGCTTGGCGCAGGAGCTCGGCCTCGACGCGCTGCGCTACGGGCCTGCTTACTACCGAACCAATCCCGCGCCGGGCCGATACGACTGGTCGAGCGTGGACGATCAAATGGCGTGGCTGCGCTCCTCTGGCACCACGGTGATCGCGGACCTCTGTCATTTCGGGATGGCCGCGCTGGCACAAGACTATCATTACCGCTATGGAATCCCGCTCTTCGTGTCCGAGACCAACCGCATCGATGTGCTCGCCGTGGATTGGCTCGAGGAGCAGTGGCGAGAGACCTCGCTGACCTCGCGCGTGCCGTGCGCCCGGTGGGGAATGCCTACGCCGCGCTCATCGCGGGCTCCTACACATGAACCAGGATTGGTGCTTCGCAAGCGAACGCCGCCTCAGCGATACGCGGCGGCCTGGATCCCGTACAGCTCGGCGTATTGACGTCCGCGCGCCATCAACTCGTCGTGCGACCCGACTTCCGTGACGCGTGCCCCCTGCAACACGACGATCAGGCTCGCCATGCGGACCGTCGAAAAGCGATGAGACACGAGAATCGTCAGGCGCCCGTCCGCCGTGCTCGTGGCGTCCGCGTACCGCTCGAACAGCGCATGCTCCGTCTCCGCATCGAGCGCCGCCGTCGGCTCGTCGAGCACGAGGACGATCGGCCGGTCACGCATGAAGCCCCGCGCGAGCGCCACCCGCTGCCACTGCCCGAAACTCACCTCCACACCGCTCGGCCACGTTGGCCCGAGCTGCGTGTCGAGCCCCGCGCTGAGCTGCGAGATCACCTCGGTCGCGCCGGCTCTCGCGACGGCCGTCGTCACTGCGGCGTCCTCATCGAGGCGAGCCACATCGCCAACCCCGATACTGTGCCGCGCACGAAGCTCGAAGCGAAAGAAATCCTGGAACGCGCCGGCCATCTTCGTGCGCCACGAGTCCGCGGTGATGCGATCGAGCGGCACATCATCGATCAGGATTCGGCCCGACGTAGGCTCGTACATCTTCGCGAGCAGCTTCACGAGTGTGCTCTTGCCCGCGCCGTTTTCGCCGACCACCGCCACGACCGCGCCAGCGGGCAGATCGAGGGTCACGTCCTCGAGCACGAGCTTGTCGGTCCCGGGATACGCGAACGACACGTGCTCGAATCGAATCCCTCGCTCGAGCCGCTCTGGTGCCTGCAGCTCCGCCGTCGGTGCGAGCGACGCGGCGTAGTCCTCGAGCCATGCCAGCCGCCGAGCGCCGTATACCCAGAACCCCCGGAGAAACGCGAGCTCGCCGACCGTCGCGCCGACGTACGACGAGAGCCGCGCGCCCGCCGCGAGCACGAGCAGCACCGCCCCGGCCGACGCGTGCAATCCGGCCGCCACGAACACGACCGAGCCGACGTAGCCCGCGGCGAAGATCGCCCACGCCAGCGTGTGCCACGTCATCGATCCCCATCGGGCGGCGGCGATGGGGTCGTGCCCGGACTGCCACGCCGTGCGCCGGTCGCGACTCAGGCGATCGCCAATCCCCGTTAGGCGCACTTCCTTGGCCGGTGATGCCGTCGTCGCCGTGGCAAAGAGATGCCGGGCAAGTCGGTTGAAGGGCGCGGCACGCTCCTGGGCCACACGCTCGACTCCCGGACGCCAGGTCGAGGTGAACACCGTCGGCAGCGCGAAGAGCGTCAGGAAGACGAGCGCTGGATGCACCGAGACGAGAAGCGCGACCGTGACGGCGAGACGGAGGATCCAGCCCGCCATGGAAAACACCGCCATGTACATGTGGTCCAGCACGAATATCTGATCGCGGAGCATGGCGATTCGGTCCAGGTACTCGGGAACCTCCTGATGCGCGATGGTCGCGATGGTCGCCTGGAGCCTCGCGACGTGCGACTCGAGCGCGATCGTGACCTTGTCGCGGAACTTGCGCTGGACGCGCGTGCTCACCGTTCGCAGGAACCACGTCCCGGCGGCCGAGACGCCGAGCGCGATGGACGTCACGAGAAGTTGGGTCGATTTGCCGGCAGCGAGCGCGTCGGCCATCAACTTGAACCAGAGTGCGAGCAGCGCGTCCGGTATGGCGGCGATCAACGAAAGACCGAACGCCCACGTCATGAGCGTCGGCTCATACCGCAATCCCAACCGGCAGAGCCGCCACATGGAGGGCAGCGATGCCGGCAGGTCGTCCTTCCTGGCGGTCCTAGGCGAGGACGTCATGCGTCACGCCCTCCTCGTCCGTTGCCTCGCCGAAGCGCTGTGCCTGCAGGTCGAACATCGTGCGATACCGGCCATTGAGCGCCATCAGCTCGTGGTGGGTGCCGAGCTCGATGACTTTGCCATGCTCCAGCACACAGATTCGGTCGGCATGACGCACGGTCGAGAACCGGTGCGAGATCAGAATCGTGGTACAGTGCGACGTTTCGCGCAGAATTCGCTCGAAGATCTCCGCTTCGCCTCGCACGTCGAGCTGCGCGGTCGGCTCGTCGAGCAATACGACGCCGGCACCGAGTTTGACGCCGCACAGCGCGCGGGCGAGCGCGACGCGCTGCCACTGCCCGCCCGAAAGATCGGTACCGCCGGCGTAGGCGCGCGAGAGCACCGTATTCAGCCCGGCGAGTGACGATGCTCCGGCTGACGCGAGTGCGTCATGGATCGTGGTGTCCGGCGCTCCTCCCGGCGCGACGTTGTCGCGCAGCGGCAGCTCGAATCGGATGAAGTCCTGAAACACCGCCGAGATGCGATGGCGCCACGCGGCGAGATCGAGATCGCGGAGGTCGACGCCATCAGCTTCAATCACGCCCGCCTGTGGGTCATACAGACGACAGAGGAGCTTGGCGAGCGTGGTCTTGCCAGCGCCGTTCTGCCCCACGATCGCGAGGGAGGAACCCGCGGGAATCGTCAGGTCCAGGCCGTCGAGCACCGGAGTGGACTCACCGGGACCGGGATACGCGAACCGCACTCCGCGGAAGCGAATTTCCCGCGCGGGAAGCCCGCTCGGATTCCGATCGCCTAACGTGAGCGCGCCCTTCGTCGCCATCGCCGGCTCGAGCCGGAGTACCGCCGCCACCGGTGCGGCCACGCCATCGAGCGCCCAGCTGAACCCGCCGAACGCGATGAGCGACACGCCGACCGCGCACTGCGCGTAGACGACAAGCGCGCCCATCGAGACCGCCCCGGTCCATGCCGCGGAGGCAAGCGCCCAGAAGACCGCCGCGTTCGCAGCGACGACGAGCACCAGGCTCCAGATGACGGGGCGCTCGCGGAGCCGCGTCGCCTCGTACTGCAGCCGATGCAGTGTCGTCCGCCGCGCGATGAACCGCTCCAGCGTCCAGCCCGCGAGCCCGAAGAGCCGCAGCTCCTTGCTCGCCGGTGGATCGACGGCCAGCCGGAACGCATAGTCGGCGTCTCGCTGCGCCGCGCGCACTTCAGGCGTGTTGCGATCCCACCACACGGCACTCTCACGCAGCAGCCAGTGTGTCGCGAGCCACGCACCAGCGAGCACGATCGGCGCCCACACCGCGAACCCGAAGAGGATCACCGCGGACGCGACGCCACCGATCATCTCGGTCATCCCGCTGGCAATGAAGTCCATGGAGATGCTGAGCGGTGGGCCCATCATCCCGAGGTCGAAGTCGCGCGCCGCGGTGAGGTCGCTCGTGAGCTCGGGATCCTCGAGATGAGCGACGCCGGGCGGGCGGACACACGCCTCGGTGAGACGATCGTAGAGCCACGCCGCGGTGCGGTCGCCGAGATTACCGCCGATCGCCGTGTGAATCGGCGGGAGCACCTGGAGCAGCAAGAACAACACAGCCATAGCGGCGAGCGGAGTCGCGAGCCCGCCGCCCTTCTGTACCGCCGCGACCAGTACACCCATCGCGATGGCGAATACTGCTGGCAGGATGCCGCGCAGGATGAGCGCCGCCCACCAGGCCACCGCGAGGCCGCGGTCAGCCTTGGGCAGGACAGCGAAGAACTGCCATTCCTTGCGCTGGGTGATCGACCAGGGCATCGCCAGACGGAGACGATCTTCTGAAGGACGTCATCAGAGTGTCGAAAATCGTGGCCGCTTGCCAGACCGGACGCGCATCGAATCTGTGTCTCCTTGTTTTTTACGCCGGCCCTAACGCGATGCAGAACAGTGCGACGCCAGAGCAGCGCGATAGAGAAGCGGCTCTCGTATCGCTACCACGCTCGGCATCGGTCGTCCGGCACCGACGCCACACGCAGCCAGTCGTACCCGTCGATCGTCTTCCCGTCCACCGTGAAGGTCGTCGGTATCCGGTCGAAGCACGGCCCGAACGCATTCGCCGCCGGCACGAGCGTCTCGCCACGCACCATGACCGCCTCGAACTGCTCGCGCGCCGACGGTCCGAGATCCTTGACGAGCGCCTCCACGAAATCGTCCTGCGTGACACGCTCGCCGCGTCGCACCCGGTCGAAGATCGGAAAGACGATGTCCTCGAGCTTTCGGCGTCCGCCTGACGCAGCACGCAGCTTCGCGTCGAGGTCCGCGAAGTAGAGGCTCCCTCGCGCGTACGGCAGATTTCGCGCGCGCGCGTCGCTGAACCCCGCTCGGCCAATCGAGTCGGCGCTCACGTTGCGGGCGGGACTCGTGTAGTAGGCGCGCGCCGTGTTGTTGACGCTCCGCAGGAACGCCGTCACCGAATCCAGACCGGCCTTCATCGGCAAGAGGCGGGCGTAGTGTGTCGCCAACCCTTCCGGGAACCACGTCACCGTTCCCTCCGGCCCGTCGATGCCGACCGCCCAGTGATGCACCATCTCGTGCGTCAGCGTCTCCCGCGGTGCGCGCCTCACGGAGTCGCCGGAGCGCACCGGCGTGCCGAGCATGAAGGAATTGAGCAGCGCCGTGCCCGGATAGCCGTTCTGCCCCGGCAGCACCCTGACGAATACCCGGAACGGATCGTCCGTCGTGTCGCGAAAGAACGTGCGCAGGTAGGCATACATCTGCGCCGTCCACTGCATCTCCCGTTTGGCGTCGAACGGCGGCGTGCCGAGCCAGTACGCCGTGAACCCGTGCATGGCTCCGCGGACCGGCAGCCGGCCAAGCCGCCCCGCCATATAGTAGCCCTGGAGGAGCTGCTCCGGCGGCGCGACGAGCTCGAAGTCGCCGTCGCCGAACGTCGACGCCGCGATCGAGTTCTCTCCGAGCTCCGCGAGATCCCAGTGGAGACGTGTCCTGTACACGACCCCCGAATCCTCGGGCAGCGCGAAGAATCCGGAGCCGGCCGTGCTGACACCTCCGGCATACGCTTGCAGGGAAAACTGCGGTCCGTTCACAGCCGTTACCCGCGGCCGCGCCCGATACGTCGCGATCACCGGCGGTACGACGTCACGCTCCGCCCGCCAGTGACGGAAATACGGAAACCCCGCGGGATTCACCGGATCGTCCTCGTGTCGGAGCGGCACGACACCCTTCGCGTCGCGCACGGCGAGGTCCTGGATGCTGTCGGCGATCCCGGCGACCGAGGCGTAAACGATCGGCGCACGAATGCTGAATCGCTGCGCGTTAGGTGCGCGCCCCCGCAGCTCCCAACGGACGCTCAGGTCCGTGACGTTGTCGCCGCCACCGCGCACCGGGCGCAGCACCACATTCAGCGTGCGCTGCTCGGGGCCCGGCGCCGGCTTTGGCCCCGAGCCCCCACATGCCCCCGTCACGCCAATGATGGCGAGGCCCAACACAACTGTTGCTCGCATGTCCGTCGGAGTCCGTCCGCACGAGTTGAACCCGGAAGGTAATCCGAAGGACGCCGAGCGCCACGGCGGCGTTAGGCCGAGCCTTACGTGTGTCCTCGACGATCCTTCCCGTACAGGTCGCGCAGCTCGTCCTTCGCAGCCTCGAGGCGCTTTCGCTGCCGGGCGGAGAGGTGGGTTCCGGCGCGGTTGATGTAGAACGTGAGCATCGACATGGCCGAGCGGTACGGATCGGACTTTCGGCGCCGGCTGTGCTCGGCGGAGCGTTTGAGCGATCGAGCGATTGCGCGCGGGTCGTCTCGAGTGAAGATGCTCTTGTCCAGGTCGAGCGCGTTGCTCCGTTCGGTGACCCGCCGGGACCATCGGCGTTTCGTCTTGGCAGCCATGCTGTTGGGGTCGTGCTATTCTCGTTCCCGGACGACCGGCGGCTGGCGAATTCACTCGCTCATGCGTCACGCCGACGGGTCAGAGCCGCCGCGACAGTCCCGAGCACCGCAACGCCCGCTGCGGTGAACAGGCTGGCCTGCACTCCGGCGATCAGTGCGTCGGGGCCCGGCGACGACCGCCCCGCCACGGTGGTGAACACGGCGCCAGCCAAACCCACGCCGAGGACCATGCCGACATTCCTCGCGGTGGCCAGCACCCCCGCAGCGATGCCCTGGCGATTCCGTGGCGCTGCCCCCATCAGCGCGTTGTTGTTCGGCGAGACGAACGTCCCAACACCGAGTCCGATGACCGCGAGGCCCGCCGCGATCGCGCTGAGTGATCCACGCGACACGACGGATCCCAGGAACGCAAGCCCGGCGGCGAGTATCACCATGCCCGTGACCGCCGGCCCGCGAGACCCGATGCGATCGGACAGAGAACCGCTGATCGGCGCGACAATGGCCATGACGATCGGCTGCGCGGTGAGAATCAGCCCGGCGTGCGCCGCGTCGAGCCCGCGACCCTGAATCAACAGAAACGGGAGAACGAACAGCACTGCGAACACGCACGCGTAGTTCAGCAGCGCACTCACGGTCGCTCCACTGAATTGGCGATCACCGAACAGCGAGAGGTCGAGCATCGGACTCGGGCGCTGACGTTCGACCCGCAGGAACGCCGCGAGGAGTCCCGCGGCCACGAGCAGCAGCACGAGCACGGCCGCGGATGTCCATCCCCACGCATGGCCCTGGTTGAGCGCGATGAGGAGCGCGACGAGCCCCGCGGTGAACAGCATCGCCCCGACGACATCGAACCGCTCGCGCCGTTGCGCACCGTGATCCGGGGCAATGACCCGCCACGCGAGTACGATCGCGATCGCGCCAATCGGGACGTTGATGTAGAACACGGCCCGCCATCCGACGGCGCTCGCCAGCCAGCCGCCTAACGACGGGCCGGCCGTGAGCCCGAGGTATGTGAACGTGCCCTGTGCCCCGAGCGCGCGGCCGCGCTGCGTCGCGGGAAAGCTGCGCGTGAGAATCGCCGGCGCCGTGGCCATGAGCATGGCGGCGCCAAGCGCCTGGATTACGCGAAGCCCGATGAGGGCGTGCGCCGACCAGGCGAGCCCGCACAGCGCCGACCCCGCCACGAACAGCACGAACCCACCGAGATACAGCCGCTTGTGCCCGTAGAGATCCCCCGCTCGGCCCACACTCAACAACAGCCCCGAGATGACCAGCAGGTACACCGTGGTGACCCACTCGATACCGGCGACGCTCGCCCCGAACGCGCGCGCGAGCACCGGCAAGAGCGTGTTGACGACGCTGCCGTCGAGCGCCGACATGAACGTGCCGACGCCGACCGTGACCAGCACCCACCAACGGTTTGCCCACTCTGCGGGTTGATCCGTGGCCTGCATCGTTGAGCGGTCACGAGTTGAGCTCGGGAGCCGTGACGCGTCTGGCACGACACGGCTCGACGCACGTCCCGCGCCGATACAACAGGGAACTGGGAACCGGGAACCGGGGCGCCACGCGCAGTCCCGGTTCCCAGTTCCCTGTTCCCCGCCCCCGTTTCCCGACCTACGGCTGTGGAGTCAACAGCTGCCCGTTTGCCACCGGACTGACACCAAACGTACGCGATACGCTACCCGTTTTCCCCGCGTTGTCGGTGACTCGGGCGGTGACGGTCACCGTTGTCTTCCCCGCGGGCATGACGAACCTGCCACCCGCGACCC
This sequence comes from Gemmatimonadaceae bacterium, assembly GCA_036274195.1. Classification (GTDB taxonomy): domain Bacteria; phylum Gemmatimonadota; class Gemmatimonadetes; order Gemmatimonadales; family Gemmatimonadaceae; genus JAJKIV01. The sequence goes on from DASUGD010000206.1 coordinate 41,241, forward strand.
ATGATGCAGTGGTGGTGACGTTGCCGTTGCCCCGGTGATCGAGCGTGCTTCCCGCGATGTCGAACGCGGGCGCGAGGTTCTGGCCGGCCGGGACGATGACCCCGTTGCCTCGCCGGAAATCGACGTCGAAGGTGAAGACGAGGCCGGGGAAGTTGCGGTTGGCGCCCGCCGACGCGAACTGGGCGGGATCACGAATGAGCCCCACGGGCGTCGCGGGTGCGGTGATGCCGTCCCCATTCTCGTTGACCCCGATGCCGGCCCCGCTCCGGTCGAACGCGGAGACCTGGAAGAACGTGAACGCCGGCACCGCATCGGTGCCTAACGCGACACTCGACGGGTCACGCGGACCGACCAGCGCCACCAGCGGGCCGCCGGCGTCATCCAGCCCATCGCCCGTCACCGTCGTCGGCGCCGCAGTGAGGGCCTGCCCGCTCGTCCCGTGCTTGTCCACCTTCACCCGCACGACGTCGGTCCCGACGTGTCCCTGAGCATCGCGCACGGTTGCCGTAATGGTGAAGTGTTTCACGTCGTCCGGAAACGACTCCAGCACATGCCACCCGGCCCAGATCGTCACGCCGTCACCCGGCGAGTCATCGGTGCCGAGCGTGTTGAAGAGATTCGCCAGATTGGTGTTCCTGGGAATGATGGTGCCGTCGGGCGTGATCATGTCCGCGTCGATCTGCACGCTGAGTCCCGGGAAGTTCGGGTTGGGCTGGCCGAGCAGCGCCGTATTCCGGATGTTGGCGCTCTCGTTCGCCGAGACGTCGGTCGCGTTCTTGGTCACGGCCTGGACGATGATCGTGAACCCGGATCCACCAGTGAGTGATCCGGCGCCCGGTTGGCCTTCGCCCCCAGCGACGACGTCGTCGTTCACGGGCGATGTGATGCGAACGAGCGGGCCGTCCGAGTCGAACTCCCTCGCGCCGCGGCTGACTGCTGTCGTCGACGCCGGCGCGGCAATTTCTGGTTGATCGTCCCGACACGCGGCCGTGGCGGCCGCTGCGAGCAGGACGAGGTGCGTGATGCGAACCCGCATTGGATTGTGGTCCTTCGAGGAGAGTGATGGGTGACGAGGAGCGCGCGCATCCTCGGTGCTGCGTGGCTGATATACGAATTCGATTTCACCCATCGGCCACCTCAGGCGAGTCGTTAGGCAGCATCGATACGCCCTCGTGACACCGAACCTGTCGGGAGACAGGGGCCGCCCCAACCATCGACAGGATCACCGTCGGTTCGTCGGCGGGAAGCCGAGACGGCAGAGGGCAGCGCACCGAAGCCTGCGGTGGGCTGTGGGCAGTGAGAAGAGGGCAGAGGAGGCACCGCGATGCGTGGTGCCCTCTCTGCCCTCTGCCCTCTGCCCTCTGCCACCTGCCGTCTGCCCGCTTCAGTGCGCTGCCGTCTGCCGTCTCACCCGGCTCGTTGCGCGAGAAGTCGATCGCCTAACGCGCTGGTCGCGCCGTTTCGCCCGCACTCGTAATCACGTCGATCAGCCGAGCCACCGCCTGCGAGCGCACCTGCGCGCGATGCGTCACGAACTGCGTCTCCACGTACCGATGCGGCCTGGCCAGCTCGTGGATCGCCACTTCCTTCCGCCGTGCCGAGCGCTCGACCACCGACCGCGGCAAGAGCGAGATCCCGAGCCCCGCGGCGACACAGCCGATGATGCCGTCGATCGTCCCGAATTCCATCGGGCTCAGCACACCGACACCCGCTTCGCCCAGATACCGCTCGAGGCGATGTCGGTAGTGACACCCCGTCTTGAACACGAGCAGCTTGGGCAGTGTGCTCTGCTTCAGGTACGCCCGCACCGTCCGGTGCGTCGCGGGCGTGATGATCACGAGCTCCTCGACGAAGCTCGTCACCACGTCGAGATCGGGATGATCCTCGACGCCCGAGACGAACGCACCGTCCAGGCGAGAATCGATCACCTTCGCGATCAGGTCGGCGCTCGTCCCCGTTTCGACGGCAATGTCCACCTGAGCGTACCGCGATGCGTATACCTTGAGGACGTCCGGCAGCCGCGCCGACGCCGTCGATTGCAGCGCGCCGATCTGTAACGTGCCGCCCACGTCACCCGAATCCGACACCGCAGCCTTCGCGTTCTCCACCAGCGACAGCATCTGCTGTGCGTAGGGCAGGAGCCGCCGACCCTTCTCCGTCAGCGTGATCCCGCGATGGCTGCGATGGAAGAGCTGCACGTTCAGCTCGGTTTCGAGCAGACGGATCCGGGTCGTCACGTTCGACTGCACCGTCGACAGCGCCCGGGCAGCCTTCGTCACGGTGCCGTGGCGGGCCGCGGCGGCGAACACGGTGAGGTCGTGAATGTCCATATGCTATCTCAAAATGAGATTGGAACCTTCCAAAAGAATCATTACTCATGATATCCGGCCGCCGCTAGGTTGCAAGACATGACGACGCACGCCATTGCCCTCGAGCGCGAACGGCCCTACGGGCTCTACGCCATCTGCTTCGGCTTCTTCCTCGTCCTCTTCGACACCACCGCGCTCAACGTCGCGATCGCCGCGATGCACCGCGAGTTCGGCGGGACGATCAGCGCGCTGCAGTGGATCGTGAGCGCCTACACCATCGTATTTGCGAGCCTCGTGCTGACCTGTGGCGCCCTCGGCGACCGCTACGGCGCCAAGCACCTCTATCAGCTCGGCCTCACCCTCTTCACCGCGATGTCACTCGCCTGCGCGCTCTCGCCGAGCGTCGGGTTCCTCATCCTCTTCCGCATGGCGCAGGGCCTCGGTGCAGCAATGATGCTGCCCGCCTCGCTCGCCCTGCTGAGCCAGATGTTCCCGGACCCGCGTGCGCGCGCGCGCGCGGTGTCATTCTGGGCATCGATCGTCAGCCTCGGCTTCGCCGCGGGCCCGGCGCTCGGCGGCGTGTTCACCAGCTACTTTGGATGGCGAAGCATCTTCCTCCTCAACGTGCCCACGGGAATCATCGCCCTCCTCATGGTGCGCGCGTTCATCGAGGAGACGCCCGTCGCGCGAGACCGTCCGCTCGACTGGCTTGGCCAGCTCGGCGTCTCGCTGGCTCTGTGGACGCTGAGCTATGCGCTGATCGAGGCGGGCAACGCCGGGTGGGCAGCGCCGCGCGTGCTCGCGGCGTTCGCCGCCACGATCGCCCTGGCTGGCGCGTGCGTCCTCACGGAGCGACGCAGCGCGTCGCCCGTATTCCCGCCCGCGCTGTTCGCGCGACCCGCGTTCGTCGCCTGCGTCGGTGCGGGCGTCGTCGTGAGCCTCGGCACATACGGCATTCTGTTCATCGAGTCGATCTACCTCCAGGACGTCCGCCACCTGAGCGCCCTCGCCACGGGCGCGATGATCGTGCCGCTCACGGTGGCGCCCACCGTGACGACCCGGATGATCGATCGCTATCGTGCCGACATGCACTTCAAGCCGCGGCTCCTGACCGGACAGATGCTCGCCCTGTTGGGCGCAGCGACCATGGCAGTCTCCGTGTGGGTGCCGGCGACCGCCGTCATCCTCGTCGGCTTCGGCCTGCTCGGTGTGTCGCTCGGCTACATCACGCCCGCGATGACGACCGGTGTGCTGACTGCGTCGCCGCCGTCGATGGCCGGCCTGGCCTCGGGGACTCTCAATGCGGGCCGGCAGGTTGGCGGCGCGATCGGGGTGGCGCTCATGGGCACGCTCATGCAGATGCACCAGGAGCCCGGGAGGGTGGTGTCGTTCATCGTAGCCCTGACGTTGTCCGGTGTGGCCGCCGCGGCAGCACAGCGGGCGATCCCGGAGCCAAAGCGTTAGGCAGGCTGTTCGGCGGACGGAACGCGAGGACGCCCCGGCCGAGGGGGACGAGGACACTTGTCCGCCGGTCCGGCTGCGCCACGTCTGGCGCATTTGCCGGTCGGAGCGTATTGCTCTCTTTCCCGGCGGCATCATGCGCCCGTCGAACACACCTTTGCTCCACGACCCGTGATCCCCTCGACCCTAACAAGGCCCTGCGCGTGGCTGGTCGCATCGGCGGCCCTTCTGCTCCACCTCACCGGGGCGGTGCTCGGGGCACAGACCGCGCGATCGAGAGTCGCCCCGCCCGATACGCTCGTCGCGATCGTGGGCGCCACCATCATCGACGGCAACGGCGGGACGCCGGTATCCGACGCGACGATCGTCGTCCGCGGCAAGCGCATCGCCGCGTTAGGTCCGCGGGCGTCGACCCAGGTGCCGAAGGGCGCCCGGGTCGTCGACGGCGCCGGCAAGTTCATCACGCCGGGATTTATCGACACGAACGTGCACCTCTCGCTGTACAACAACGGCGAATCGATGGTGCGCTACGAGGACCGCTTCCTGGATCTCATCACCGAAGCGGCGCAGACGGAGCTCAAGTACGGCATCACGACGGTGCGCGACAGCTATGGCGCGCTCCTCCCGCTCATCACCATTCGCGATTCGATCGCGCACGGAAAGCTGATCGGGCCGCGGATACTGGTGGCGGGAAACATCGTTGGCTGGGGCGGGCCCAAGTCACCGATCTTCTCGAACGCAGTGCCTGCGACGCTCTTCGACGAGCAGATGATGGACTTCATCGCGCAGGGCGCCGGGGAAGAGCTGCTCGACATGTCACCCGACGAGTTGCGCGTCGCCATGCGCGCCTACCTCGACAAGGGGCCCAACTTCGTCAAGTACGGCGGCACGTCGCACACGAACAACCTCATCACGTTCTCGCCGCGCCAACAGGAAGCGCTCGTCGACGAGGTGCACAAGCGAGGGTTGATCGCGGAGACGCACTCGACGAACCCCGAGCCGCTCAGGATCTCGGTGCTTGCCGGCGTCGATCTCATTCAGCATCCCGAAGTGCACGACATGGCGATCCCCGACGACCTCGTGAAGCTCATCGTCGACCGGAAGGTCATCTGCTCCATCCTGTCGAACACCATTACGGCCAAGCCGTGGCAGGACTATGTCAAGTCGCGCCAGCGCGCCGATTCGGCCAGGGCCGACTCACTCAGGAATGACACGCTGAAGGTGATGCAGCGCGCCAAGACCGGGTGGGAGCTGCGGAACGAACGGCGTACCCAGGGCATGGCCTTTCGTCGCGCCAACGCGGAGAAGCTGATCGCGAGTGGCTGCATAACGACGCCGTCGACCGACACGTATCTGAGGGGCGCGCCGGAGTTTCTGCGCGCTCCGCGCACGGACTTTCACCAGATGCCGGGCACGGCGACGCTCGCGGCCATCGAGGGGCTCGTGGAGCTAGGCATGACGCCGTCCCAGGCGATCGTCGCGGCGACGAAGAATGGCGCCATCGCGTCGCAGGGGCTCGAGGACTTCGGGACGCTCGAGGTCGGGAAGCGCGCCGATCTCCTCGTGCTCGACGCCGACCCGCTCGCCGACATTCACAACATTCGGAAGCTGTCGCTCGTGATGCGCGACGGCCGCATCATCGACCGCGACAAGCTACCCGAAAAACCCGTCTGGACCCGACCCAAGCCGAAGGCGTGAGGCGGCTGGCGGGAAACGGGAAACGGGAAACGGAGCAGGCAACAGGCGGTAGGCGACAAAGACCGGATGTCATTCCGAGCGGAGCGCCGCAGGCGCGGAGGCGAGGAATCGCCGGCGTCCCGGCAGAGGGGCACCCCCCTTCCGTCGGGAGGACCCGTCATCCAGGGCCGGCATCCAGAACGGAGGGGTCGTCTTACATGAGCGACATGAGCAGCTTACTGCACGTCCTGCTCTATCGGGATGCTCCCTCTCACCACGAGCCGAATTGAAGAAAGGGACTGCCGCTCGGGACGCTGCGCCCTGCCCGCTTCGCCGGCACCCGCGCTCGGAGTGACTACCGGCTCACAGCAGCGGCTTTACGAGCGCCAGCAGGTCATCCATCTCGAACGGCTTTCGGAGGCTTCCGTGCGCGAGGCGGTTGTGCTCGAGCGACGCCAGCAGGTCCTCGTGCGCGCTGATGAAGATGACCGGCGGCAGCGGTGGCCGCTCGCGGTCGAGGAGCTGCGCCAGCGCATAGCCGCTCATCCCGGGCAACTGCATGTCCAACACCAGGCAGCTCGGCGCGCTCGATGCCGAGTAGGCGAGATACTCCTCGGCTGACGCGAACACCTCCGCGCGAATTCTTTCCAGCCGCATTACGCGAGTCAGGCATGACCGCACCGACTGGTGGTCGTCGATGATCGCCACCCATCGGTCCGCCATGCGTCCAGGGGCCCCGCCTTCCAACACCTTGGCTTGGTAACCCATAGCGTTACTCGCGACGCGCAATCCGGCTGGCATGGACGAGGTCAACCGACAATGGTTGATTGGCAACCCAATGGTTCATTGGACCTTCGGCTAACACTGCTACTGCAGGATCCCGTTGGCTACCGGAGTCTGCATCTGCAGCGTCTTCAGCCGCAGGTTGGAAGCATTCTCCCCGGCACTGCGCGTGCCGGGTAGCGTGACACGAAAGACTGCACCGCCCCCTTCAGCGTTCTCCGCCCGAACTCGCCCGTGATGTCGCTCGACGATCGATTGCACGATCGGCAAACCGAGCCCCAGGCCCTGTGGCTTCGTGGTGAAGAACGACTCGAAGAGGCGCTGCTGAACCTCCCCTGACAGCCCTGGCCCGTTGTCGCGCACGGCCACCTCGACCTTCTCGCCCTGAACTACGGTGCTGATGGTGACGTGCGGAGTCGTCGACGCCGCAGACGCGTCGAGGGCATTGACCAACAGATTCAGCACGACCTGTTGAAGCTGAACGGGATCGCCGGTGACCGTTGGTTGCCCGGGATCGAGCTCGAACGTGATTTCCGCATGGCGGGCGACGACATCGTATTGGACGACGCGGGCCGAGGTTCGGCAGATTTCGTTGAGGTCCACCGGCTGCGATCGCAATTCCTCTCTGCGAACGAGCGCGCGAACCCGCGTGATGATGTCGGAGGCCAGCACGTTGTCGGCGACGATGTCGCTGAAGATCTCCTCGCACATCGCCCGGTCCTCGGCGTCGAGGGCCCCCGAGGCACGCGCCACGATCTTGGCGCCAGCTTCCGCGTTCATGCGGATGGCGGCGAGCGGCTGGCGAAGGTCGTGTGACATGGTCGCCGCCAGCTCGCCGACGAGGGCCACACGCCCCATGTGCGCGACCTGACGTCGCGTCTCGTCGATGCGCCGCTGCTGCTCCTCGGCCACGAGTTGAGCCTGTTTGCGTCGGCGCCGTTCGACGAGAAGGCTGCCGATCAGCATCGATTCCGCGGCGATGATGCCTAACGTCAGCAGGACGACCGTCCGGTACCGTTCCCACAACGTCGGCTCGCGGAACATGAGCTCGGTGCCGGGCGGCAGGCGGTCCTCGGCCAATCCCCACCGCCGCAGCTGACGCGAGTCCGCGACGAACGTGTTGGGAATGAGCTCCACAGGCGGCATGGGTTCGCCACGGCGGCGTCGCAGAACACGGACGACCAGCCGGCCGGTGCGGACCGCTTCGTCATCGAATCGCAGGACGGAACCGCCGACGACTCCTTCGCCGACGTAGCTGGCCAGCTGGGTGTACATCGGTGCCGGCGCCGCATGTGCGATGCTCCCGACGATGTCCAATGGCTCGTAGGCATGCCCGCGTCCGTCCAGCCGGTAGTTCGCGAAAATCACGATCGAGCGAGTGGGGATCTGGCGGAGTTTCGGGAGCAACTCGTCGAGCGGCAATCCCTGGAGGACGCTGAGCTCGGGCGCATTGCCTAACGCCGATACAGCACTCACCACGGCGTCGACCGAGGTCGAGTCCGATGGCCCCGCGCCGCCGACCACGACGACGCGTTCCGCATCCGGCTGGAGACGCCGCGCCATCTCGAGTGTGGGGGCGAAGCGCGACGCCGGAGAGATACGCCCCGTGACATTCGCCGGCTGTGCGGTCGGATCCGTTTGCGGCATGGCACACAGCGCGAACACGACCGGAACGTCAGGCAGCCCTCGTCCCAGTTGGTCGACCGCGAATTTCAGGGCGCGCCCCCCGACCGGGACGACGATGTCGATGGCGAATTGGTGATACTTGTCCGCCAGGTAGCTCGCAAGCGGCGAGGACTGCTCGAGGCCCGTGAAGCGGTCGAAGTCCAGAGCCTCCTGGTAGAACTCGACCGGGGAACCCAGCTCCTTGTTCACCGTCGCGCGCAATTGTTCCGCGAACTCCAGCATCGGCCGCGTCTCGGCCTGCTGCTGGTAAATCACGAGCACGCGCGTCGACCGCGTCGCACGCTGTGCGGCGGCACTCGGAGCCGTTGCGCCCAGCGCCAGAGCGAAAATGGTGACGGTGAATGCCCGCGCGGCCAATCGCTGTGACACGTCGAAACCCTAAAAGTTGTAGCGTATCGCGAATTGCAGCTGATAGTAGGTGTCGAAGTTCTCGTCGCTGTACCGGCGCATCTTCGAGTCGAAGCGAAAGATCGGCTGAGCTTCCGGCCCGACTGTCTGCCCGACCTGGGAAACCAACGGAATCTGGCTCGTCGTCGCCAGCGTCGTTCCGGTGGGCAGGGCGATTCTCCCCCAACTGGAGTTCAGCAAGTTGAGGAGGTTGAACACCTGCAGCTCGAGCACCAACGACTGCTCTCGTATACTGGGCAACGCCTGCCGTAGCGCCAGGTTCGTGACATTCATCCAGGGAGCCCGGCAGCTGTTGCGGCTCATGATTCGCCCGCGCTGGTTGCGAAGACATGACGCACCATCGATGAAGCGGTCGAATGCGGCCTGCTGGGCTTGTACGTCCGCCGCGGTTCCAGTGAACCGGATCTCCGTCGTGTCGAATGCGCTGCGCGGGATGTAGATGGGGTCGTTGCCGGCCGCGCCGTCCGCGTTGAGATCCCCACGGCCCCCAGCCCCGCCGGCGACGTAGGTGTAGGGGAATCCCGAGCCGCCAACGTATAGAAAGGACAGGCTCGTCCCGAACCGTTGCCACGGCGAACGAACGGTACCGGAGGCGCGCACCTGAAACGGCTGATCGAAGTCCGAGGTCCCGAGAGAGAGATCGTCCTGACGACCGGTGACGGGACGCGCGAAGCGCCAATTGTCGGCGAGGAGCGCGCTGACCGTTCGCGGACTCTGGACGTCACGGGCCCGCCCGTAGGTGAGTGATCCGGTCAGGTCGGCGAGGCGACTCTGCTTTCGGAGCTCGGCAACCACGCTGTACGCGTAGTCCTTCGATTCATTCGTGATGGCGATGACATCGCCAAACTGTGAAGACACTCGATTCGGGACCGCCGCTCCCGTCGCATTGACGGTCCCGTACATCAGGCGACCATGGAGGTCCGCCGCGACCGGCTCGCTGAGATTGACCGGAGAGAAGAAAATGGCGCGCGTTGCGCGCGTAAAGAGTCCCTCGAGGGTCCCAACCAGGCCGAACGGAAGGCGCGCGTCCGTGGCGAGCGTGGCACGCATCGTCTGAGGAAGGCGGAGACTCGCGTCGATGACATCGATCTCGCCGTTCGTCGACGTGCCGTATGTCTGGCCGCCCGCGCACGTCTGCGGCGGATTTTGAGCGTCGGGGCGGAACGCGGGCGCCGCGCCGGCATCGCTGGGCAGTGGCCCGCATTGGAGCGTTCGTGTCGCGAGCCCGTAAGCGGCAAAGCCGCCGAACAGCCAGAACAGCGGCGGCCGCCCGGTGAAGAGTCCGGCTCCGCCGCGCACCTGAACCGGCGCACTGTCGGAGCTCGTTAGGCGATAGTTGAAGCCGACCCGCGGCGACCACGCGACCGACCCGGACGGCACCGCATCCGTGCGGCGACCGAATATCGAATCGACAGCCGCCACGTACGGCGGCCGCGCCGAGAGCGTGGAGTGATCGGCACGGAGACCAAACGTCAGCGACAGCCGGGACGACGCTTCCCACTCATCGCCCACGTAAGCCGCGTGATACCCGCCGTGTGCCGCCGTCACGCTGCCGGTGTCTCGCGTGATGCGGTAGCGCGACGCCGTGCCCGCTTGCAGCGAGTCCAGGCTCCCGAACTCCCAGATGCCGTAAGCACCGCGCAGCTGAAAGGCGTCCAGATCGAACAGTTGGGCCGAGAAGCCGAAGGTGACGCGATGCGCGCCGGCTGAGACCGAGAGATTGTCGGTGAGCTCTGCCGTCCAGGACTCGTTCCGCTGTCCGGTCGCGATTTCGTGCGTTCCCGACTGCAGAACGACTGGCGCCCCGCCCGTTCCCGGAACGGCAACCAGGATGAGCGGCTGCCTAACGGTTGGGCGGAAGCCCGAAACAAGGTCAGTATATCCTGCCTGGAGCTCGTTGTAGGCACCGCGCGAAAAATTGGAGACGAGCTGCCCGGCAACCGACCGCTTGTCCACCCAGCGCGAGTGCTGGAGCGATGACAACGAGAAGCACCCGCTGGTTGGACAATTCGTCGGTGCGAGCATCGTTGGGCGAGCGAAGATCGAGCTGTCCGCGTGCCCATAGTTACCCCGGAGGGTGATGCGACTGTTCCACCGGGCAATCGGCGCGTCGAGACGGAGGAACGTGCTCGATGACGGATTTTCGTTCGTCACGGCGCCGGCGGACCCGCCCTCGAGCCCATAGCCGCTCAACAGCTGCTGGAAACGCGCAATGTCCGTTTCGCTGACAGGGATCGAGCTCTGGCCGGAGGGCGATTGGCCGGCGCTGGGGCCGATTGCCGGAATGTTCCGACGCTGCAGCTCCGAGGACAGGAAGAAGAGGAGACGGTCGCGAACGATCGGTCCGCCCAGCGAGATGCCGAATTGCTGCTTGTCATACTGTGCGTTCCGCACGAGTGGCACGTTCGGACCGAGCCGCTCGTTCGTTCCGTAGCCGAACACGCTTCCGTGCAGCTCGTTGGTACCGCTCCGTGTGACGACGTTGATGTTCGCGCCCGCGAAGCTGCCCTGCCGCACATCGAACGGCGAGAAGAGGACCTGATACTCCTTCACCGCGTCCAGCGGGATGACTTTGCCACCATATAGTTGGCCGGCGGCGAAATTGCTCGACGGCACCTGATCCGTGACGCCGTCGATGCGGATGTTGTTCACACGGGTTCCCGCGCCCGACGGAGCCAGCGCAAACCATGTCGACATCTCCGGAACCAGCCGGACCAGGTCGTACAGGTCACGGTTGATGACGGGCATCTGGTGGATCGTCGAATCCGAGAGGAGCGCCTCGGTGCCCGTGTGCGCGCGCGAGAACACCCTGTCTCGCGTCGCTTGCGTTTCGACCTCCTGAAGCCTCACCGCTTGCTGCTCGAAGGTCAGATCCACCTGCAGTTGCTGGCCGAGGCTGAGAAAGAGCCCGGTGCGTGTCTGCATCGGCGAGCCGATTCGTCGTACCGTCACGGAATACGGCCCACCCACTTCGAGCCCGCTGACCAGGTAGCGTCCTTCGGCTCGCGAGGTCACGCGCATGGAGATGCCGGTCGCGTGGTTCGTCACCACCACGTCGACGCCCTGCAGTCCGCGGCCTTGGGTGTCGAGAATCCGCCCGGCGATTGCAGCCGACGTTGTGCCCTGCCCCCGCGCCACCTTCGCAAGTGCATTGGACATACAGAGAACGAGGCACAAAAAAGCCGCGCGAGCGGCGAGCTGATCCATTCGACGCGAGACGTATGTTTGGAACGTCAAGTCAGCCCATGATCCTTCGCGCACAGATCGATTACCTGTTAGACCTTTGTCCAATGGCGGAATCAGATCCGACGTGAATTGGAGTCACCGCGCCGCTCCATTTTGCTAGGGGTGGTCGGACGGCAGACAAAGCCGTTGCCAGCCTCACCCGCGACTTCGCGCGCGACCTGTTGAACAGCGTCGAGCCGTACGCCGTCATCATCACCGCACCACCGGCGACTACCCGCACCGGCTCGGCTTTGGTGCCTACCTGTTGACGCAGGGGCTCGCACGCAAGCTGCTGCCTAACGTGCCAACCGCCGGGCGTGACACGGTGCTCGCGCCGGGGCCGCGGCGCGCATGACGGACATCTTTCCCGTCGGGCGTTAGGTGGACGGTACCGCTCGAGGTGCCGTCGAGCGACGCCCCGCGCGCGACGCCGCTGTCCCCACCTGATCGGGCCAGGTAGACGACCGATCTCGGACGTCACACCTTTAGAAACTCGCAGTCATTTTGAACCGCAGAGCACGCGGAGGTTCGCAGAGAACTGTCAAGTCTTCTCCGCGTTCCTCCGCGTCTTCTGCAGTAACATCGATGTTGGCTTGGCTGCGACGCTCGGCGCGGCCGCATTTGCCGCATCCAATGGTGCTGTTGCCGGCGTGCGGCGCCGCCCGTCCATCGACGTGAGCGAATATTCACGCATGATTCGGCGGCTCCAGCGCGGCTGGGGCATTTTCGTTTTCCCGGCATGTCTGGCGGCAGTGCTGTATCTCCCAAGCGTCTGGCACCAGTTCGTGTACGACGATCTGGAAATCGTCGTACGCCATCCCCTCATGCACACGGTCCGGACGTTCCCGGAGCTCGTCGTGTCGCCGTACTGGTTCGCCACGGGGAAGCTGTACCGCCCGCTCACGTCGTTGACGCTCGGCATCGACTGGGTGGTGGGAAGCGGCAGCCCGGTGACGTCACACGTCGTGAACGTGCTGCTCCACGCCGGCGTCACCGTGTTGGTCGGACTGTTGGCTGCGCGCTGGCTGCCGCGCATCGGTGCGGTTGCCGCGGCAACGATCTTCGCGATCCATCCCGCGCACGTCGAGGCCGTATCGACAGCAGTCGGGCGAGCCGAGTTGCTGTGCGCGGCGATGCTGTTGGCCGTCATGCTCCTCGCGTCTCGCACAGCTCAGCCCACGGCACGCGAGCGTGCAGCGACGGCCATACTCGCGGCACTGGCGCTGGCGTCGAAGGAAACCGGCGTCGTCGCTCCCGCACTGGCGTTCGCCGCCGCGTGGGCATCACCGACACAACGCGCCGCTGCATGGCGTTGGGCCGCGGCCGCCCTCGTCGGCGTCGTGCCCATGCTTCTGGTACGCCTCATCGTGCTCGGCACCATCGGCGGCGACGTTCCGCACCCCGCGCTCGTGGTGGGCTCGTGGGTCGTGCGGGAACGGCTTGCCCTGGCGACGACCGTACAGACGTTAGGCGCCCTCATCCTCCCGCGCTCGGCCCCCATTGACGTGGCGCCGACGCTCGAGCAGGCGAGCGCGCCGAGCGTCGCTCTCACGGTGATGGGCCTGGTCCTGGTTGCCGCGACGTGCATGATCGTGGTGAGGCACTTCCTGCGGCCGTCCGTCGCGACACTCGCTGTCGCGATAGCCGCGTTCACCATTGCGCCCACTGCCAACCTCCTGTTCGCGAGTGGGGTCGTGCTGGCGGGCCGGACCCTCTATTCACCGAGCATTGGTGTCGCGCTGCTCGGCGGCCTTGGCGTGAGTTTGGTTCTCGCGCCACAACCGCTGGTCATTCGAAGGCCCGCGTTCGCGCTGCTCGCATGCTGGGGAGCTGCCGCCCTCGCCGTCTCCGCACGGGATCTGGCGATCTGGCGCGACTCTGCGCGCGTCTCCGCCGCTTTGATCGCGCGCGAGCCGGACAACTTTCGCGCGCACGTGTACGCCGCCGAGTTGGAGCGGGATCGCGGGGACAGGCTGGCGGCGCTCGGACACTACCGCACCGCGATCCAGCTCTTTCCGTCGGAGCGATACCTGCTCTACAGTGCGGCGGTCACCGCGCTCGATGTCGGCGACACCACGTCGGCCGCGTCGTGGCTCGAGGACGCCGTCAAGGTTGCACCGAGGCACTGGCAGGCTCGGACGCGACTGGCAAAGGTCGAGGCCTGGCGTGGCGACACGCTGCGAGCGCGTCAGGTTCTCGACGACGGCTTGCGGCTCTACCCTGGCCAGCAGACCTGGCGCTCGATGCGGGAGCAGCTCGGACGCTAATTGGGGTCAGAGTCAAATTTCATCGTTTCGTTGCCTCGGCAACGAAACGATGAAATTTGACTCTGACCCCATCATCCTATGGGAGCGTGATCGTGCCCTGCGTCAGGCTCGTGACGCGCGTCGCGCCATCGACCGGCTTGACGTCGCGCGCGAGCGGCAACGTCCCGCCTGTGCGGGTTGCCGTCCAGTTGATCACGCCCACCTGAAGCGCCCACACCGGATCGAACCCGGGCACGCTCGTGAGGTCCGGCACGTCGAGATCGTAGCCGCCGGTGAGCGCCGCGAACGCTGGTGTCATCGAGACGGCCACGAACCCCGTGCTCGTCGGTTGGTTGTACACGATGCTGGAGACCTTGTCGTAGTCCGCCTGCGCCACGTAATGCGCGCGAAGGCGCGGTGCGGGACCGCCGGCAATGACACTGATCGTCGGCGCTTCGATCTGACTCCCGAGCGTCACGGTGCGATCAGTCGGCGCGCGAAAGTAGAGGTCAGCGGTGCGACTCGAGGTGCCGTTGGCCGAGACGTGGAGGCGTTCCAGGTCTCCGGCGAGCAGCTTGTTGGCGGGGATCGCCAGGTACGGCTGCCGCGAACCGTTGCCGCTGGCCGCGATGGGAAGGAAGAACTCCCCGTGCGGCGTCGTGAGAACCGAGAAGTCCACCACGGGGTTTCCGTCGCCCCCCAGGTTCGCGATGGTGAGCGTCGCCGTCACCATGTCGAACGCTTCCCCCGACGCGAAGTCGAGCGTCGGGACGACCGAGCCGTTAGGCAGGTCGAGGTCGCGGCGTATGATCAGCCGGGGAGGCGCTGCCTGCGCCGTGCGAACCGCCAGCAGGTCCTGTGGCCCGGCCGCGACCCCATCGATGGTGAAATCGAGGCCCTCGCGAGGCACGACTCCCGTCCGCGCCACCGGTCCGATGGCGATGAACGCGGCCTCCGTCGTCGCGATGCCCGCGACCGAGCCGCGCAGCGACTTGAAGTCGCCCGTTAGGCAGTCGGCACTGGTGGTGTCCCCGTCCGAGGAAAGCTCGTCCGGGGCGCCGTAGAGCACCCGTAGCACGGAGAACTCACCGTCCAGCAGCGGCGTGAGCGAGGCGATCGCCGCGCGGTTGCTCGTAAAGGAATGGCGGAAGGTCGTCGTGGCGCCGGCCACGGACGGCGTTTCGCGGGTCCACGCACCGTCTCCGTCGCGAAACGCGACCCACGTGGGCGCGACGGCGGCGCAGTAGCTCACCGCGACCGCGTGGTCGGGGATGGGCCGAGGCCCGGCGGAATCGTAATTACAGGCAAGTCCTCCGGCGCACAGTACGACCGCAGCGACGGGGAGTGAGCGGGGGACTTGAATCGGGGGGTTCACCTGGTGTCCGGTCTGATGGCGTCAGGACATACGCCATGGCGACCGGGATGCGGCCATCGATGCCTCCGGAGGATCCGGCCCATCCGCCCGATCCCGATGCATCCGAACACCCCTTCGTCGTAGATGCCAGACTTTCTGGCCTTTATCGACCGACGAACGTCGCGATGGACTCGGCGAGACGAGGATGCAGCGGGAGCGCCGGGTCCGAGTAGGACGCGGCCTGTTGGCTCGGCTCGCGGACCTCCTTCAGCACGTGGTTCATCCCCTCGATCGTCTCGAGCGTGGCGTGCGGGTGGCCGTTCGTGAGCCGGTCGGCGTCGGCGTTGTTCACCTGGATGTCGGTCGTGCCCTGCACCACGAGCACGGGAACCGTTAGGCGGCCGACTTCCTGCGCGGGGTCGAGGGGCAGCCACGAGATCATGTACGGCTGCACGCTCGGCCTGAAAAGGGCGACGAGCTGCGGTGGGACGGATTCCACGGGCCGACCCGCCGCGAGCTCCGCCATGATGCGGCGGGTGTCGGCCAACAGATCCGGTGGCAGCGTGCGAGAGAGCTGCTCGTCGAGCACTTCGTCGATCGGGCGGCCGGCGCCGGCGATCGACACTACATGCGACACTGGCGATCGCTGCGCCGCCAGCACGCCGACCAGCGAGCCCTCGCTATGACCGATCACGATGCGCCGGGAGAACCGTGGATCGGCACGAAGCCACTCGAGCCAGTCAACGGCGTCGTCGACGTACGTCGTGAAGCGCAGATCCGACTCCTGAGCCATGGCGCCCGCGCTGGTACCGATGCCGCGCTTGTCATAGCGGAGTGTCGCGATGCCACGCTCGCCCAGCGCGTCGGCCAACATCGCCAGGCTGTTGTTCTTCCCCGGAAGCAGTGGTGAATTCCCGTCGCGGTCGGTCGGCCCCGAGCCGACAATGATGAGCGCGACCGGCATGGGCGTTTTCGCGCCCGCGGGGATGCGCAGGGTTCCGTGCAGGACGCCGGTCTTCGTCGCGAGTGTTGCGGGTGTTTCCTGATCGGTGGTCACTTGCGTGCCCAAATTGGGGTCAGAGTCGAATTTCAT
>DASUGD010000207.1:0-26096 GCA_036274195.1 Gemmatimonadaceae bacterium
TCGTCTCGACGGCCAACCAGGACAACCCCATCTCGGACGGCAAGACGCCGCTCCTCGGCGTGGACGTCTGGGAGCACGCCTACTACCTCAAGTACCAGAACCGACGGCCCGACTACCTGAATGCATGGTGGAACGTCGTTAACTGGAGAGAAGTCGAGAAGCGATTCGGTCGATAGAAACGGCGCAAGGCAGTAACGGCGCAGGGCCGAAGAGCGCTGAATTCCGAAGGGCGCTGAATTCCGAAGAGCGCTGAATTCCGAAGGGCGCTGAATTCCGAAGGGCGCTGAATTCCGAAGAGCGCTGAATCCCGAAGAGCGCCAAATCCCGAAGAGCGGAACCTCTAAGGGCGAGGAGAGCGAGCGCCGTTGTCGCCGTCCGATCTTCCGATCCTCGGGATTCAGCGTCGTTCGGAATTCAGCGTCGTTCGGGATTTCGCGCTCTTCGGGATTCAGCGCCCTTCGGCCTGCGCTTTCAGGGCTCGCGCCATCTCGCCGTTGCGCCCTATCGCGCCGCCTCGCCTTCTAGGTAGGTGTATCCTTCGAGCCCCGCGACGTACTCGGCGATGAAGGTGTTTGCTTCCTGCCGAGAGATGTTCTTGGCCGCGCCGACCTTCCGGCGGAACGTCGCGAGGAGGTTCGAGGCCCCGAACTGCACGTAATTCAGCACCTCGGTAACCGTATCACCGTGCACGAGGTCCGTGATCTCGTACCCCGAATCCGTGATGCGGATGTGCACCGCGTTCGTGTCGCCAAACAGGTTGTGCAGGTCGCCGAGGATCTCCTGATACGCCCCCGTCAGGAAAATCCCGAGCATGTAATCCTCGTCGTCGCGAATGTCGTGCAGCTCGAGGCTCGGACGACCGGACTTGTCGCCGACGAACCGGTCGATCTTCCCGTCCGAGTCGCACGTCACGTCCTGGAGCGTGCCGCGACGCGTCGGCTCCTCGTCGAGGCGATGGATCGGCATGATCGGAAAGAGCTGATCGATCGCCCAACTGTCGGGGAGTGACTGGAACAGCGAGAAGTTGCAGAAATACCGGTCCACGAGCGTCGCGTCGACGTCGTTGATGATCTCGGCATACTTGTCGCGATCGCCGTTCACGTACCGCGCGATGCGGTTGATCGTCGCGAAGTAGATCGTTTCCGCCATCGCACGCTCACGCAGCGAGAGGACGCCGCTGTTGAACAGCTGGTGCGCTCGCTCCTTGTCGAACGTCGCGTCGTGAAAGACCTCGAGCACCTTCCGCGGACGCACGGTCTTCTTCGTGATCGTCTGATAGTCGGCGACCATCTCGTGCAGCAGCGAATGATCGTCGTCCGTCAGCTCGGGCAGCGGCGGCTCGGCCTGCGACTCGACGTCGATCACCTTGAGCAACAGCAGCGCGTGATGCGCCGTGAGCGCACGCCCCGACTCGCTGACGATGTGCGGCATCGGAATCTCCTGATCCCGGCACATCTCGGCGATCGTGTAGATGACGTCGTTCGCGTACTCCTGAAGCGAGTAGTTCACGCTCGCGTTGGAGGTCGACCCCGTCCCGTCATAGTCCACGCCCAGGCCGCCGCCGACATCGACGTGCGTGATGTCCACACCTGCCTTCCGGATCTCGGCGTAGTAGCGGGAGACCTCCTGCAGCGCGCTCTTGATGTAGCGGATGTCGGTGACCTGACTGCCGATGTGAAAGTGGATCAGCTTGAGGATGTCGATCCGGCCTAACGAGCGCAGGCGGTCGATCAGCTTCATGAGCTGCGCGGCGTTCAGCCCGAACTTCGACTTCTCACCGCCGCTCTGTGCCCAGCGCCCTGCCCCTTCCGCCACGAGCTTGATGCGGACGCCGGCCGTCGGCGTGACCCCCAGATCGTCCGCCGCCTGCAGCAGCACATCGAGCTCGCTCAGCTGCTCCAGCACGATGAACACCTGGTGTCCGAGCTTCTGGCCCATCAGGGCGAGGCGCATGAACTCCTCGTCCTTGTAGCCGTTGCAGACGATGATGTGGTCCGTGGACTCGCTCAGCGCGAGCACGGCCTGGAGCTCCGGCTTCGACCCGCACTCGAGGCCCACGCCGTGCGCCTTGCCGAACTGCACGATCTCCTCGACGACGTGGCGCTGCTGATTGACCTTGATCGGATAGACCGACGTATAGCCGCCCTGGTACTCGAACTCCTTGATCGCGGACTCGAACCGCTCACTCAGCGACTCGATCCGCGATTTCAGGATGTCCGAGAAGCGCAGCAGCACTGGCAGCGCGACGCCCTGCTCCTCGAGATCGCGCGCGAGGTCGAAGAGGTCGAGCGCACGGTCGGGACGGTCACGATCCGGCCGCACGACGACGTGTCCGCGCTCGTTGATGTCGAAGTACCCCGCGCCCCAGCCCTCGATGTTGTAGAGCTCGCGCGCCGCGTCGATCGTCCACGCGGGCGACGACTCTTCAGTCGTCGCAGTCGGAGGAACTTGTGTCGTGGTCATGGGCGGAATAGTAAACCGAAAGCGAGTCGGTGTTGCGTGCCGGCAACCGCGCCCATGGGCAAACGCGCGCTACGGATGGGATCGGCCTAGCCGACGGCCTTTCGCAGAAACACCCGGCGGCCGGCGTACCAGAACGCACCGGCGAGAACGACGAGCGCCCCCGCGGCAACGAGAATCGGCATGTGCGGGATGCCGGGCGTGATCGTCGCCCGAATGCCTTCGGCCACATAGACGAGCGGATTCACGAGCACGGCGTACTTCATCATCGGAATCGAATCGAGCCCGCGCCACGGGTAGTACGCGCACCCGAACATGAGCATCGGCGCGACGATGATGCTGAACATGAGGCCGATCTGCTGCGGCGCGATCGCTGTGCCGAGCACGAGGCCCATTGCGGAAAAGGTCAATGCGCCGAGCGCCGTGATGCTGACGAAGGCGATTGCGTGCTCCAGCGTGAGTCCAGGAATCGGCCCCATGATGAGTCGTCCGAGCGGCAGCACGATGAGGCCGGAGATCACGCCCTGCATCGCGCCGGCCAGCACTTTCTCCGTTGCAATCAGCGCCGTGGGCACAGGAGCGAGCAGGCGATCCTCGATCTCGCGCGTCCACCCGAAATCCTGAACCATCGGCAGTGCGACCGCCTGAATCGCAGACAGCGCGAGGCTCACGGCGATGATGCCGGGCAACAATGCCGACGCGTAGCCGCCACGCACGAATCCCATCTTGGGAAGCAGGAACCCGAAGACGATGATGAACAGCACGGGCTGCATCAGCGTGCGGACGAGAAAGTACGGCGCCTCGCGGCGTGCGACTCGAAGGTCCCGGCGCAACAGCGCGCCCAGCACCGCACCGGTCGAGACTTCCCGATCCACGCCGTCATCAGGGGCGCGAGCCGGCATCAGCGCAGTGGCAGGCGTGACGGTCAATCGAGCTTTCTCCCGGTGAGGGACACGAACAGCGTCTCGAGGCTTGGCGTGGCCAGGTTGATGTTCAACACGGTGCGTCCGTTCGCCTCCGCCGCGCGAATCAATGGCGGGATCACCTCGCCGCGGCGATCGCTGTAGGCGCGCAGGACGGCGTTGCGGGCCTCGACACGGAGCGTGCCGGGCACACGCTCCGCCGATCCCACCACGGTGCCGGCGTCGCCATCGAGCATGAGCTCGATGAGTGTGCCGCCCGGTGCCTGCGCCCGAAGATTGTTCGGCGTGTCGCAGGCGAGGAGGCGGCCGTGGTCGACGATCGCGAGGCGGTCGCAGAGCTGGTCGGCCTCCTCCATGTAGTGCGTGGTCATCACGATCGTGCGACCCTGGGCGTGGAGATCGCGAAGGATCTCCCATAACGCGAGGCGCGCCTGAGGGTCGAGACCAACCGTCGGCTCATCGAGAAACAACACGCGTGGCTCGTGGATGAGTGCCCGCGCGATCATGAGGCGCTGCTGCTGGCCACCCGACAACTCATCGACCTTCGCGTTTGCCTTGTCGCCGATGCCGAGTCGATCGAGCAGCTCATAGCCTCGCCTGGCCGCAGTGCCGAGCGCGATGCCGAAATACGCCGCGTGAAATTCGAGATTCTCGATGACCGTCAAGCTGCGGTCGGGGTTCGGCCGTTGCGGAACGACGCCAATGCGCTGCCGCACGCGGACGTCATCGGTCGCCACATCGGCACCCGCCACGCTCGCTTTCCCCGACGTGGCCCGCACGCGAGTGGTGAGAATGCCGATGGTGGTCGTCTTTCCTGCGCCGTTCGGACCGAGCAGGCCGAAGAACTCACCCTGCGGCACGTCGAGGTCGAGCGAGTCGAGCGCCACGATCGGTCCCCGCAGGGTACCTGGGCGAGCCTGGGTCGGCGGCGTCGGCGCCGCGCCTGGCGCCCATCCGCGACGCGATGTGGGTGCGGGGTACTCCTTCCTCAGCGCACGCGTCTCGATCGCCGCGGTCATGCGCGGAATGTACGCCGACCACATAAGTTGAGCCATGCGCCGACTGCTCAACTACTTTCTGCGCGGGCTCGTGCTCGTCGCACCGCTCGCGATCACCCTCTACGTGTGCTGGGTCGTGTTCGTCCGTATCGACGGCTGGCTCGGCCTGCCGGTGCCGGGGCTCGGGTTCGTGCTGACGATCATCCTCATCACCGTCATCGGCTTCCTCGGGTCGAACCTCATCACGCGAGGCATGGTGGCGATCGTGGACCAGGCGGTGTCACGCCTCCCGTTCGTGCGCCTGCTCTACACATCGACCAAGGATCTGCTCAACGCGTTCGTGGGCGAGAAGCGCCGGTTCGACAAGCCGGTGCTCGTGCGTCTCAGCATGCAGAGCGAGGCGCGCATGGTCGGATTCGTGACGCAGGAGTCGCTCGACCGGCTGGGGCTTCCAGGCTACTCCTCGGTGTACTTCCCGCAGTCCTACAACTTCGCCGGGAATCTGGTGGTCTTCCCGTCATCGCACGTCGAGCCCCTCGACGCGCCGAGTGCCGACGTCATGGCGTTCATCGTGTCCGGCGGCGTCACCGGTGTTCCAGTGACGCGAGTCTCGAGGTCAGATCCGTTGACCGGGTCTTCAAGGGCCCCGACCCCTTGAAGATCTCGCGACGTCCTCGCCTCGAGCGACTCTGAGCTGCCGCGGCACGGTGCCTGCCAATTCAACTCGGCATGAGCCACGCTCCGACGACCGCAGCATCATTCGACCGGGAAACAACGGCACGCGCGCGTGAGGCAATCGCGCCGGCGGCTCCCTGGATCGAGTATCTCGCACGGGTCGGGTACGCAGCAAAAGCACTGCTCTACAGCGTCGTTGGAGTGCTGGCGCTTCAAGCGGCGCTCGGCATAGGAGGAAAGACCACCGGATCGCGAGGCGCGCTCACGACACTCGTCAGGCAGGACTTCGGCGCGCTGGTGCTCGTCGTGATCGCGGCAGGTCTGTTCGGCTACGCGGCGTGGCGGATCATCGAGGCGATTCTGGATCCGGAGCGACGCGGCACGACCGCCAAGGGGCTCGCGGTTCGGACGAGTTACGCCGTGCGCGGGATCGTACACGCGGCGCTCGGCCTGCAGGCCGTGAGACTCGCCACAGGCGCCGCGCCGGGCCGAGGTCAGGCCGTCGAACAGTGGACGGGGCGCCTGCTCGACGCGCCGTTCGGACGCTGGGTCGTGGTTGGTGCCGGGCTCTCGGTCGCCGGGTACGGCATCTACCAGCTTTACCGCGCCTGGGCCGCGAAGCTGAGCCGGCAGCTCGATGTCGCATCCCTGTCGCGAGAAGCGGGTTCTTGGCTGCTTCAGGTCTGCCGATGCGGAATCGCCGCTCGGGGTGTCGTGTTCGGGATCTGCGGCTGGTATCTCGTTCGCGCCGGGATCGCGCACGACGCAACCACCGCCGCCGACACAGGCGAGGCACTTGGCGTCATCGCGCACCAACAATTCGGTGAAGTGCTGCTCGCCGTCGTTGCCGTCGGCCTCATCGCGTACGGTGCATACGAGGTCGTGCAGGCACGCTATCGGGTGATCAGACCGGCGTAATCTCGGCTCGCCGCGAGCGTGCACGATCGGCGTGCGCACGATAGAATCGTGGCACCTCGAGTCATTCCTCCCCACACCAGTCCGAACGTCGATGGCGCCGATCCGAGCATTCGTTCTCGCTCTGCTCTCCTGCACCGTTGCGACCGCGTCCGCCGCCGCCCAGGCCAACGCACGTCCCGCGCAGGACGCGAAGCCGCAGACTCCGCAGAGCACGCTGCTCAAGCCGGCGCGCGTCTTCGATGGGGTTACCGCGGAACCGCACGAGGGTTGGGTCGTGCTCGTCACCGGCGACAAGATTGCGGCGGCGGGCCCGGCGGCGGATGTTCGCGCGCCGGCCGGCACCACGACGATCGACCTGCCCGGTACGACGCTGCTGCCCGGCCTGATCGAAGCTCACTCCCATCTGCTCTTGCATCCCTACAACGAGACTTCGTGGGATGACCAGGTGCTGCACGAGCCAACAGCCTTGCGCGTCGCGCGCGCGACGAATCACGCGCGCAATACGCTGCTCGCCGGGTTCACGACGGTCCGGGATCTGGGCACGGAGGGGGCCGGGTACTCGGACGTGGGGCTCAAACGCGCGATCGACCAGGGGATCATCCCGGGACCGCGGATGATCGTCGTGACGCGCGCGATCGTCGCGACCGGCACGTACGGGCCGAAGCATCCCACGCCCGACATCGACCTGCCGCAGGGTGCGGAAGAGGCGGATGGCATGGAGAGCCTAACGCGTGTGGTGCGGGACCAGATCGGGAGGGGTGCCGACTGGATCAAGGTGTACGCCGACTATCGTTGGGGGCCTAACGGGGAAACCCGGCCGACGTTCAGTGTCGAGGAGCTCACGCACATCGTGGAGGTCGCCCGCAGCAGCGGACGGCCTGTCGCCGCGCATGCGAGCACGGCGGAGGGAATGCGCCGGGCGGCTATCGCGGGCGTCGAGACGATCGAGCACGGCGACGCGGGCACTCCCGAAGTGTTCAAGCTCATGGCCGAGAAGGGCGTCGCGCTCTGCCCCACGGTTGCGGCCGGCGACGCCATTCTCTCGTACCGGGGCTGGAAGCGCGGCGTCGACCCCGACACGCCGGGCATCACGCAGAAGAAGGCGAGTCTCAAGGCGGCGATCGCAGCGGGCGTCACGATCTGCAACGGCAGCGACGTGGGCGTGTTCACGCACGGCGACAACGCGCGTGAGCTCGAGCTCCTCGTGAACTACGGGATGAAGCCGGTGGACGTGCTGCGTTCGGCGACGTCGATCGACGCCAAGGTACT
The DNA here is from genome assembly GCA_036274195.1 of Gemmatimonadaceae bacterium. Lineage (GTDB taxonomy): Bacteria > Gemmatimonadota > Gemmatimonadetes > Gemmatimonadales > Gemmatimonadaceae > JAJKIV01. Next base: position 7,244 of record DASUGD010000207.1, read on the forward strand.
TCACATGGATGACCGCATCGGCGCCGTGAAAACCGGACTGCTGGCGGACCTCATCGCCGTCGACGGCGACCCGACGCGCGACATCGCCGCGATCACGAAGGTGAAGCTCGTGATGAAGGGCGGCATCGTGTACCGTGGGCCGAAGCAGAATCCGTGAGCGCCTAACGCCGCTTCCGCAGCAGCAGGCCGGCGCGCCGGATCGAGCGAGCCTCCGGGCTGTCGGTCAGCGCGGCGGACCAGAATCGCGAGTTCCTCGCGTCCCAGCTCGCGAGGCGATTGTAGACCCGATCCGCTTCGCGGACGACCGCGGCCAGCCCCGGCGTGGTGCGGGTTGCGCGGTCGAGCCATTGCGCGTAGGCACCAAGCGCATAATAGAGCTCGGTAGTCTGTCGGAGGTGTGCGTCGATCCTCGCGCGCTCCTCCGCTGCAGTCCAGGGCAACCGCGGGTCGAGCCCGGGCTGGGCCGCTGCGGGATGGGTCGTGTCGCGGCCGAGCGCATAGAGCCGCCAGTTGAGGCCGCGCAGCCAGAACGTGTCGTCCCCGAAGAACAGTCGGCCGTGCTGGTCCCGCATCCACCGCGCGAACGCGAGCCGCCCGGATTGCGACGTGTCTGCCGCCAGCGCGGCGGTGCGCGCCCAGCGCCGGGCCTTGTCGGGATCAGTCGTCGGTATCGAGTGGCTCGCCGCTGTCCATTCGCCGGCGGCAGCGCGGCGTCCGGCGATCGTTAGGCGTGCGTCGCCCGCGAGCGGCGATACCATGGTGGCTGCCAGTGAGTCCAGGACCGGCGATGGCGCGAGGACACGAACGAGGTACCGGGTGGCCGGGTCCCCGACGGGCGAAGCGGCGAGCGCCTTCCCCCAGTCCCGCCGAAGCAGATGAATGCGAACGCGAATGGCACCGATGTCATCCTCGGAGCCGACGATGCTCTCCGCCTGCTCGGTGGCGCCGTCCAGGTCTCCCGCCTCGAGCAACGCGAGGAGCCGGAGCTTGGCCCACAGCGGCGTGGGCGAAGCGGCACGCTGCGGGAATCGCGATGGCAGCGATCGAGTCGACTCGGCGAGCTTTATCGCCTGCCACAGCAGCCGTTCCTGCATGGCCGTCGCCCACGACTCACCCGCATGGGACTCAGACGCCTGCCAGTAGGCGTTCCACTGTTCGGGCGTCACACCCATTTCAGAAAGGAGCGCGGTGCGAAGCGGCCAGTCGAGCCTCCGGTCATCGATCGATGCCGGCAAGACGCCCTGCTGTACCAGATAGCGCATCTCGCCAAGCACGCGCTCGCGATGTCGTGGATACATGGCGAGGAGCTCGTCCCAGGCGCGCGCGTTGTCACCCTCGAAGTACGAGAGGCGCACTCGCGACAGTCGCACGTAGTCCGCCAGCGGATGGCTCGAGAAGCGTTGCAGCCAGTCGGCGTGCAGCCGCTCGAACTCGGCCCAGCGTGCCGGCGGCACGCTGTCGCGAATGGCGCTTGCCCAACCGTCCGGAATGCCGGCGTGCATCGCCTCCTCGAGGGCGACGAATCTGAGCGAAGCGAGTCGAGGCGAACCGGCATGCGCGTCCGCATACGCACCGGCCTCACTGCGCTTCAACCGGCGGACCTCGAGGCCGGCGCGGAGCACATTGGGGAGCGCGCCTCCCGCCCCCAGCGCCTCACGCGCTGCCGAGTCGCCGGCGAAGTACTGCGCAGCGGTCGCGCGGTCGCCGGGCGTTAGGCTCGGCGCCAGGTCGACGACCTCGACGGCCGTGCGAAGCGCCTCTGCGTACGGTGACGCGACCCCGGCTGGCATGTCGAGCACATCATTCACGACCCGCCGCGCGGCCGCTTCTGCCCGGGCGTAGTCGCCGTGCTCCACCGCACGCAGCGTGGTGGCGAGCCTCTCCTGTTCGTAGTGCCGCGGCAGGGTGTCGGCGTCCGCGGCAGGCAGGTGGTCGTTGTCCTCGTACGCAAACGCAACGAGCGCGCCCACCGAATCGGGCATGACTCGACGGAACGGCTCGAGAAACCGGAGATCGAGACGGAGATGGGATTCGTACTCGTCGTCGTAGAGCGTACGAGCGAGGTAGTCGTGGACTGGAACGAGGGGCCGATCCACGATGTCGGCGCCAGGACCACCACACGGGAACGCGGGAATGGTCACGAGCGCCACCGCGACGGCGCCGAGGGCGAATCGGCTCACTTGGTCGGCTCCAGCAGGTGTGTCCACGGTGCGCTGCCGGGAAAGACCCAGACTCCACGAAACCACCGACTCCCGCGCATGACGTGGGGCGCCTCGAACCAGGCCTGGTGATCGGTGGTCGCTCCGTTCGCCAGGCGCCGCTCGAACGCGCCTACACCCAGACGAAACGGCATTCGATGGCGTGACACGAGCCGCTCGATTCGCCGGATGTATGACAACGACATGCGGTCGCCGGTATCGAACACCTGCAGGATGTGCCCCGCGACGTTCGCACGAAACAGATCGCCGTATTCGGCCTGCCGGACGTGCGAGACGAGGCTCGTGATCCACACCGATCGTCCCGCGAGTGGCCCACGCGACAGCTTCCCGGTGACCGCCGCCCAGCGAGGAAGGAGGCGCTCGGGACAGTCATAGTCGAGCTGCACCTCGCTCACGGCGACGCCGGATCGCTCTGCCGCCGCGAGCATGTCACGCAGCGCCGCGCCCACCGCGTTCGCGACCGCGCTGTCGCTGTGCGCCGCCCAGACGCTCGAGAAGCCGTCATCGAAGCGCACCACCACGCCTGTGGTCGTTCGTCCGGAAACCCTGGGGGATAGCGCGAGCTGCGACTGGACGGTGCCGTCACGCGACGCGCGGATCGTTCCGATCCACACGGTCGGAACGAGGTTCGGGATCGATCGCGCCGCATCGGCAAACAGCGCCGAATCGGTGGCGGACCAGATCCACTGGCCGATCTCCGTTTCGTGCGAGACGGACCGGTCGCAGGCCGACGTTGCCGCGGCAAACAGCGAGACGATGAGGGCTGTCGTCCTCGCGACCGTCGCGCTGGTCATTGGAGCGAGCCTGCCCGGGCAGCGCGCGCGTTAGGCGCGCCGGCGACGTGTGCTACTTGTGGCGGTACGTGATGCGCCCGCGCGTCAGGTCGTAGGGCGAGACCTCGATCGTCACGTGGTCGCCGGCCAGTACGCGGATGCGGTTCTGCCGCATCTTGCCGCCGAGCGTCGTGAGCACGTCGTGGCCGCCGTTCACGGTCACCCGGAACGTCGCGTTGGGCAATACTTCCGCGACCGTCCCTTCCATCTCGATTGCACCTTGCTTCGCCATGCACCCTCTGGTGTTGTGTTTGGACCGCTGCCCGTGGAAGCTGAGCAGTCTGCTGCGGCACCGCAAGCGACCTGTGTCACACGTGCACCCCCGGCGTCGCTGGCGGTTCAGCGCGTCTCCGCCGATGCGCGGGGAAGGGTCTCCGCCATGTCGGCCGCGATGTACGCCATGACGGCCATCGTGGCCACGCAGCGGGCCATGTCGTTGGGGTCGAGCTTGTCGATCGTGTCGGCCTCGGTGTGATGGTACCAGAAGTACTTTGACCCATCAACGATCAGCCCGAGTCCGGGGACGCCGAGGGCCATGATTGGCCCGATGTCGGCCCCACCACCACCCTTCACGATCGTGCCCGCGTCGATACGATCGAGCAGCGAGGCGATCTGCTTGAGCATCTCGAGCGCGGCGTCAGAGCCAGCGAAGCTGAATCCCTGCGGCTTGAAGACGCCCCCGTCCGATTCGATCGCCAGCACGTGCCTGTCGACTTCAGCCTTGTGGGCGTCGCGGTAGGCCTGCCCGCCACGTCCGCCGTTTTCCTCGTTCGTCCACCCGACGACGCGGATGGTCCGTTTGGGCTTGAGCCCGAGGCGCTTGAGAAGGCGCACCGCCTCCCAGGCAACGACGACACCGCCGCCGTCATCCATCGCGCCGCGCCCGACGTCCCACGAGTCGATGTGCCCGCCGAATACCACCACCTCGTCGGGTTTCTCCGAACCCACGATCTCGCCCATGACATTGCGCGACGGCGCATCGGGAAGCGTCTTCGCCGACATGGTCAGCTTCACCCGAACCCGCTCTCCACGATCGACCAGCCGGTGAATCATCTCGGCGTCTTCCACCGTGATCGCCGCAGCCGGAATCCGCCTGACAGTCGAGTCGTACGACATCGCGCCGGTGTGCGGCGTGCGCTGCGAGTACGGCGTCACGGACCGTACCAGCGCACCCACCGCGCCGACCTTCGCGGCGGCGACTGCACCACGAGTGCGGTACTGCACCGTCTCGCCATAGTTCGTGAACGGGACGTCGAAGAGCACGATCTTTCCGCTCGCCTGCGCGGCCTTGGCCGTGAGGTCGCTGAAGCTGCCCACGACGAGGACGTCGGCCGTCATGCCCTCCGGCGGCGTCGCGACGCTGCCTCCGAGCCCGAGCATGGGAAGATTCTGAACGCGCGGCCGCACCATCTGGGCCGACTCTTCCCCTCTCACCCACACCGGCACCATCGCTCGCTCCCCGCGGACGTTCTGGAGGCCGTCCTCCTTCATCCGGGCGATCACCCAGTCGATGGCCTGTTCCAGCGCCGGCGTGCCGCTGAAGCGATTCCCGAACCTCTCCGTCATCTCGGCCAACCGGTTCCACGCGGAGCTGTCTCTCAGCGCCGCGTCGATGATGCGGTTGGCGTCGCCGCGGTAGCGATCGGCGATGGACTGGGCGGAGAGCGGACGGTTGAGGGCGACGAGCGCGACGAGTGCGACGAGAGATGGCGATTGGAAGCGCATCGAGTCCGGTGCGGCTAGCGGCTCGCGACGTTGTACTTCTTCAGAATCTCCCGAACGCGGTCCAGCGGGATGGCGTCGACCGTGCGGCCGCGCGCCGTGACCGAGGTGGCCATGAAGAGCGAGTTGTAGATCGACTCTTCCGTCGCCTCGACGACCGCCTCGAAGAGCCCCGACATCGCATCGTTCGTGACGTCCTCCGTCTGACGCGTGAGCGGTTCCGGGCCGGATCCGGCGGGCGTTAGGCGCCGGCGCACCGACGGCGCGGTGGAGAAGGCGATGACGAAGTCGCCCGAGCCGTTCGACGCCGACGAGCCGGTTCGCCCGAGGCCCATCATCGCCCGCGCTGCCAGCCGCTCGAGGTTGCGGTCGGACAAGGGCGCGTCCGTGGCCACGACCATCATGATGGAGCCGTCCCCGCGCTCGTGCTCGACCTCGTTCTTGAACGCGTAGCGGCCGAGCTCCTTCCCCACCGGCGCGCCGAGCACCTGCAGAATCCCGCCGAAGTTCGACTGTACGAGCACCCCCACGGTATACCCGCCGAGCGACTTCGGGACGACGCGCGATGAGGTGCCGATGCCGCCCTTCCAGCCAAAGGCCTGCGTCCCCGCGCCGGCGCCCACGCTGCCCTCCGCCACTGCCCCACTCTTCGCCCCATCGAGCGCTGCACGAACGTGGTCCGCGGTGATCGGTCGCGATCGGATCGCGTTCAGGCCGCCGTCGTTCGTCTCGCCAACGACCGGGTTGAGCGAGCCGACGCGCTCCATCCCGGGCTGCCGCAACATCCACTCGACCATGGCGTCGGCGGCCTTCCAGACGCAGAGCGTACACGTGAGGAGAATCGGCGTCTCGAGCTCACCGAGCTCCTTCACCTGCGTGCTTCCCACCAGCTTGCCGAACGCGTTGCCCACGTGAACGGCGGCAGGTACCCGGTCGAGATACTGATTGCCGCCGTGCGCGCGGATCGCGGTGACCCCCGTGTGCACGGAGTCCCCGTCGGTCACGGTGGTCTGCCCAACCAGCACGCCGCTCACGTCCGTGATGGCGTTGTTGGCGCCGGGCGGAAACACGCCCGGCACCACACCGAGGTCGCGCGCGCGCGCGCGCCCGTTAGGCGCCTGGCCGGCGGCGGTCACGGCGGTCACGGCCATCGTCGTCAGAATCGTGAGCAGGATCCGCATCAGGACGCGATCTTCTCCGTCTTCTTCTGCCGCGACTTGAGATGCTCTTCCATCTTGATGCGCGGAATGCCGTTCTCCAGCCAGTCGGGAGCGGGTTCGCCCTTGAGGTAGTGGTCGAAGTACTCGCGCATGCGAATGGTGTAGTCCTTCATGTTCTTCGGCTGAGCGAGGCCGTGGTTCTCACCGACGTACTGGAGGAGCACCACATCCTTGCCCAGCTCACGCAGCGTGTTGAAGAACGTGATGCCCTGGTTGAAGTCCACCGCGCCGTCGTGCTCGTTATGCAGGATGAGGAGTGGCGTCTTGACCTTGTCGGCGTGGAAGGCGGGCGAGTTCCGGATGTAGGCGTCGTAGTTCTCGAGGAAGTTGCCCTTGAACCGTCCCTGGCTCGACTCGAAGATCGCCATGTTCCCGCCACCCGTGTTCCAGTAGACGGAGCTGTACATGCTCACCATGTCGGTCAGCGGCGCGCCGGCGATCGCGCTCTTGAAGATGTTCGTCTGGGTGACGAGGAAGGCCGTCTGGTAGCCACCCCACGAGTGGCCGTGCAGCGCGACGTTCGCCGAATCGACGATGCCCGTGGCAATGGCGGCCTTCACCGCCGGCACGACCGCCCACACCGCCGACATGCCCGGGTCGTTCACCTTGTAGACGATGTCCGGCTGGAACACTGCGTAGCCCCGGCTCGTGTAGACGCTCGGGTTGAACGCCTGGGTCTCGTTAGGGACGCTGTAGCTGTGCAGGAACTGCGAGCGCTTCTCGTAGATGTACACCACCGTCGGATACTTCTTGCCCGGCTCGTAGTTCGCCGGCAAGTACAGCGCGCCCTGCAGCGAGTCACCCTTGTCGGTCACGTAGTCGACGAGGCGCGCCCCGCTGGACCACGCATACTCGCCCTGCTGCGGGTTCGCACTCGTCAGGCGCCGCGGCGCGGTGAACGCCGCGGTGGTCGCCCAGTAATCCGGGAACTCCTTGACGGTCTGCCGCGTGAACACCCACGTGTCCGCGTCGCGCGCGCGCGCGAACGCGTACTTCGCGTCGTCCCACACGAGCGGCTTCGCGCCGGGCTTCGCGACGTTCACCACCGCAAGCCCTTCCTTCTTCGTCCGCTCGCCGTACATCGAGACGTATAGCGGCTTCGACAGGTCGATCCCGCGGTCCCGGGGGTCGATCACGACGCGCCGCTGATACCTCACCTTCGTCGCGCGGCCGTTGCCGGTGAGGTTCTCGGGCTTCCCGGCCCCGGTCACAGGCACTCGCCACATGTCCCAATTGTCGAACAGGACCACGGCGCTTCCGTCCTTGGCCCAGCCGACCGGCGCGACCGGCGGACGATCGACGTTGTGATCGTCCTCGGTATCGACGAAGCTCACCGGCGCGTTCTCGGTGATGACTCGCGACGCCCCGGCCGCCATGTCGTAGACGCGATACTGGCCGTCCTGGAAATACAGGAACTTCGAGCCGTCGGGTGACACGAGCTCGCGATTCGGCAGCTTCTTCACCACCAGCTTCCGGTCGCCGGTCCGGGTGTCGAGCACGTACACGTCGCGGTAGCGCATCCCGTCGATGTTCCCGGCGCGCTCGTAGCCCCGGATGTCCGACCCGATCGCCCATTTCTCGTTAGGTGCCAGCGTGACGTCGCGCACCTCCTCGGTCGCCAGCCGGATGAACTTGTGGTCGTTCACCCGGTACTCGGCGAGGTACGTGAACTGCTTGTCGCGCGACTCCTCGACCTGCTGCTGCGACTGCAGGCGCGGGTCCTTGCCGTGCCAGATCACGAGCGTCGCCAGGTCGTCATCCTCGCCGGTCGCGCCGCGTGCCGTGGACTGCATGGCGCCCGGAATCCCGGCCGCGGGCTTTACATCCGGCCGCGGAGTCTTGCTCTCCGGGGTCGTCCGTCTCGCCGCGATACCGAAGAACAGGGCCGAGCGATCTGCCGCCCATCGAGGTGCACGGTCGGCGGTGATTCGCATGCCGCTCGGGAACCCGCCCGTGTCGGACGGCGTGTAGACGACCGATCTCGCCACGGGCGTAAACCCGCTGTACCCGAGCACCGAGAAAGACGTGTCGGCAGCCGCGCTGTCCGGGCGGCCGCGGAGCACCGCGAGCGCGAGACCGCTGTCGGCCCACGTGAGCTTGCGGTAGACCGCCTTGTCGCTGTCGAGCACGCGGACGACGTCGGTCCCGAGGTCGCGAACCTGGACGCCGTTACCCACCAGGTCTCGACCTTCGACCGTCCAGGCGAGGCGCGTACCCGCCTCATCGAACGCAAACTCGCCGACGTTGCCGATGCTCGTGACCGAGCCAGCGCGAAGGTCCACGAGCAACAGGTCCGAGCCGGTGGCGGGCCCGGAGCCGTCGGGGGCATACCGGTGAAGCGCAAGCCAGTTCGGCTGCTTCGGCGCGAACGCGAAGCGACGGACCTTCTCGAAATCCCGCTTCTCCCCGGTGGAGAGATTCACGAGGACCACCCCGCTCTGCACCGTCTTCTTGTCCTTCCGGAGCTTCTTCGCCTCGGCGGCGGTGGGATACGTGAAGAAGGCAAGCCATCTGGCATCGTCGGAGAGCACGACCGATGTGTTCACGGGTGGGCCGAACCCGCCCGTCGGCGCGGGAGACTCGCCGATCTTGAACCGGCGCTCCTGCCCCTCGCCCGTAGGCCTCACCACCACTTCGGCGTCGCCTTCGTTAGGCGCGAGCTGGTAGGCGAACCACTTGCCGTCGTTCGACAGCGCCGTGTACCGGATGTTCTTCCAGAAGGAGAGGTCGGCGGGGTCGAGCTGCTTGAGCGACCCGGGCGCCGCCGCGGCGGGCGCCGAGGCGCGATTGTCGGCGCTGGCTACGTTCTGGGCGACGGCCGCGGTGGCGAGGGTCGCGGCAGCGAGGACCACAGCGGCGATCGTTCGAGGAGCCTGTAGCGACATCTCGAGATCCTTGTCGTGTGAGATCGGTGTCTGTGCAGCATGAGATTGGGCCCGGTCTTCCGTAGCGCAAGCCCTTCGTGTTCCGAGTCTGGCATCCAAACCATCTAAACGCGGACCACACGGAAACTGCTGATGCGACGGATGACGACCGAAATTGCTTTCATCCGTTCGATCAGTTGTTTCCGTGTGATCCGCGAAGGCTCACGTCCGGACGCCGGCCTCGTTCACGCGATGCCTAACGGGCCGCCACCGCCTCCGTACCGGACTCCACCTGCATCGCCGCCAAGACGCGGCCTGCCCGCTCCGCTGCTTCGGCCATGCGCGCCGGAGGAACGATGAACGAAACCCGGAAGAAGCCCTCACCACCCGCGCCAAAGCCGGCGCCCGGCAGAACGATCACCCCTTCCTCTTCCATCAGGCGATCCGCGAACGGCCGGCTCGGCACGCCCTCCGGCAACGCGATCCAGAGATACATCGTCGCCCGCGGCACCTCACAGGTGAAACCCGCCGAGCGGAAGGCCGACACGGCCGCGTCTCGGCGCTCCTTGAAGATCGCGACGTTGGCCGGGACGAACGCCTTCCAGCTCTCGATCGCCGCCACGCCCGCGGCCTGGATGCCCATGTACGTCCCGGTGTCGACGAACGTCTTCACCTTCGACAGCGCGGCCGAGATCTCGGGCTTCGCGACCGCCCAGCCGCAGCGCCAACCCGTCATGTTGTACGTCTTGGAAAGCGAGTGAAACTCGATCGCCACATCGCGCGCGCCGTCGATCTCGAAGATGCTCGGCGGCACGTAGCCGTCGAAGGCGAGCTCAGAGTACGCGTTGTCGTACACGAGCAGGATGTCCCGCTCGTGGCACGTGCGCACCACGCGCTCGAGATAATCCCGAGGCGCGATGGCAGCCGTTGGATTGTTCGGGTAGTTGAGGTACAGCACGCGTGTCCGGTCGAGCGTGTCACGCGGAATCTCGTCGAGCTCGACGAGAAAGCTCGTGCGCGGACGCAGCGGGTAGATGTATGGGGTCGCGTCGCTCAGGAGCGTGCCACCGACGTACGCCTGATAGGCCGGCTCGGGCACGATCGCAACGTCTCCCCGCCCCAGGTAGGCGAACGCGATGTGCGCGATGCCCTCCTTCGACCCGATGAGCGGCACGACCTCGGTGATGGGGTCGAACCGCTGTCCGAAACGCGTCGCCATCCAATCGCTGATCGCCTGGCGAAACGGGACGTGACCCAGCCCAAACCCGTATCGGCCCATCGAAGGGGTATGCGCGGCCTTTACCAGGGCTTCGATTGCAGCCGGCGGCGGCGCGAGATCCGCATCGCCTGCGCCGAGATCGATGACGTCCACGCCGCGCTGCAGCAACTCTCGCTTGCGAGCGGGCACGTGCGCGAGCGGGTATACGGGAAAGGCCTTGAAGCGATCGGTGAGCTGGGGCAATTCATCCTCCGGCGGGTGTGAGAACGTACGAGGGAAGTATGCAACGGCGCCCGAGACCGCGCACTCGGCGGTCTCGAGAAAGCCGGATACCGTGTGAGGCAGTATGTTCGCCGTTCCTGCCCTTTGCCCGCTGTGCGCGAGGTCCTAACTTCGACCGTCGCCGCAGGCCGCGGCGAAGTGTGGACTCCCCCTACGTCGGGACTCGGCAATGCTGACGCAACCACGGCTCGCGCTCGTTTCGCTCTGCACGCTGGCGTCCGTTCTCGCGTGCGGCGGCGACTCCTCCGGACCGCCAGCCGTCGCGTCCGTCGATGTCACCGCACCGACGTCGAGCGTCGGGGTTGGGGGGACGCTGCAACTCACCGCGACCGCCCACGATGCGAAGGGCAATGCCGTCACCGGACGGCCGGTAACGTGGACGAGCGCGACGCAGACCGTCGCCACGGTTTCTACAACTGGATTGGTCACCGGCGTGGCCACGGGTTCAACCTCGATCACCGCCACGGTCGATGGAAAGACCGGGTCGCACATGATCAACGTGACCCCGCCGGCGGTGGCGACCGTGAGTGTGACGCTGGAGGCGAGCACGTTGCGCGTCGGGGAAACGACCCAGGGCACGGCCGTCGTTCGCGACGCGAACGACAACGTCCTCTCGGGACGGGCGACCTCGTGGGCATCCAGCGATCCGCAGACCGCCTCCGTGTCCAAGGCTGGCGTGGTCACGGCACTCTCGCCTGGCATCGCGACGATCACGGCGACGTCAGAGAACAAGTCGGGATCGGCGCAACTCACGGTCTCAGCGGGCAACCCCGACGAAGCCCCGCAGATCACCGGAATCTCCCCCGGCACGCTCGTCGAGGGTCAGAACGCGACGATTACGGGCACGAAATTCGGCGCGACCGCTGCCGAGAACATGGTGCGCATCGGCGGCGTGGCGGCCTCGGTCACGGCCGTGACGCCGACCACGCTGCAGATCGTAGTGCCCACCATGAACTGCAGGCCCGCGCAGGCGCTCAAACTGCTGGTCACCGTCGCCGGGAACACGAGCACGCCACGCTCGCAGCCATTCGCGCCCGCGACCACGCTCTCGGTGGCACAGGGCAAGCAGCAGGTCATCAGCGCACCTAACGACTTCTGTCTGCAGTTCGCGGCCAGCCAGGCCGCCGAGAGCTACGTCATTGGCGTCCAGTCGGTCTCCGACAACGTCGGGAGCGTGACATCCGCGAACGTGGTAGCCGAGTCGCCGGTTGCCGCGGCCGTTGCGTCCACCGCGTTGATCGCGCGCACGCCGGTGTTCTCGGCGTCGCTCGTCGATCCCGCCGAGATCGCACGTCGCAGCCGCCTTGCGAAGCATCGCGCCGTGGAAATGGCGCTGTTCGACGCGGACCGCGCGATGCTGGCGTCCAAGTTCCAGGCGACGCGGTCGGCGCGGTCGGCACAGCGTGCTGCGCGCGCGTCGTACTCGATGGTGCCGATTCTCCCGGCGACTGCCAAAGAAGGCGACGTGCTGAGCATCAAGATTCCCGACCGCAGCCGGAACCTCTGCCAGAACTCGCTCACCATCAGCGTCACGGTGAAGAAGCTCGGGGCGCACGGGATCTTCCTCCAGGACAACGCGAACCCGAGCGGAGGGTTCTCGGCGGCGGAATACCAGGCGCTGAGCGATCAGTTCGACGCGCAGATCTACGCGACGGACGTCGCGTATTTCGGGGAGCCGACGGATTATGACGGCAACTCGCGCATCGCGATCGTGCTCACGAAGGAAGTGAACAAGATCGACAACCTGCTGGGCGAGGTGTTCCCGCAAAACCTCGTGCCGCAGTCGGTCTGTCCCTCGAGCAACGAGGGCGAATTCTTTTATGGGCGTGCCCCCGACCCGAACGGGACGGCGGGAACCGTCTACACCGATTCTGCGGCCAGGGCCGACGCCCCGGTGATTATCGCGCATGAGCTGGCGCACGTGATCCAGATCGGGCGCCGGATCGAGTACCCGGCGGCCACGGACCTGCAGTCGACGTGGGAGTTGGAGGGTCAGGCGACGTTCGCCGAGGAGGTCAACGGGTACGCGGCGGCGCAGCTCGGGCCCGGGCAGAACCTCGGACGCGATGTCGCGTTCAACAGGGGCGCGACGCCGCTCCCCACCAGCTGGTTCGCCGATCCGTTCGTGGACCTCGCCGTGTACTACGGGTTCAAAACGAGAGAGACCCGCGTCGACGGCGCGCCGGAACAATGCAGCTGGCTCGCCACACGGTCCCAGGGGAACACCGGGCCGTGCCTAACGGGACGCGAGCCGTATGGCGTGCCGTGGTCCTTTCTGCGATGGCTCTCCGATCAATACGGCGGGCAGTTCCAGCTCGGCGAGAAGGGACTTCACCGGGCCCTCATCGACAACGCCTTCAGCGGCTTCGCGACCATTTCCAGCGTGATCGGTCAACCGATGGAGTCCCTGCTCGTGCAGTGGGCCGCCATGCTGTACGCCGACGATCGGATCCCCGGCGTCGACCCGAAGCTCACGATGAAGAGCTGGAACCTCGTGTCGATCGAACAGGGCATCGTGGAGACCGGACGTCTCTCGCCGCGCATGCGCGCGTTCGGCACGTTCAACGACGCGATTCAGGTGCGGGGCGGATCCACGGCGTACTTCGTCGTGTCTGGTGCCGGTCGACCGGCGACCGGTATTCGCGTTCGCGACGCGAGCGACGGACCGCTGCCGGCGACCATGCGGGTATGGGTGGTGAGAGCGCAGTGAAGCGGGTGAGCCTGGTGGCGGCGCTGACAGCGGGGGCCTATTGCACGGCCTGCTCGCACGCGCGACCCGCGAAGCCGGCCGGTTCGTTGGACACGGCGCGGGCCGTCGGCGACACGACGTCCGCGTCGCCGCGGGCGATGCCATCCGAAACGGTGCTCACCGGCAAGGTCGGCGCGGTGGGGCTCGCGATCTCGCCGGTGACGTCGCTCGAGATCGCGGGCGCCAGGGCTATCACCCTGACTGGCCCGATGGAGCCGGAGCTCCGCCGGTTAGGCGGTGCCACCGTATGGGTTGCGGGCAGTCCGGTGTCCGGCCCGCCTAACGCGACGTTCAGCGTGACGCGCTACGGCATCGTCGCGATCGATGGCGCGAAGCCCCTCGTCGGGCAGGTGATGACGCGCGACGGCGCGACGTGGCTGGCGACGGAGAGCGACACGGTCAAGCTGGCGAAGGCACCCGCGGAGCTCGCGGCGAAGACCGGGGCGAAGGTGTGGGTGATCGTCCGACGCTCGGGCGACGAGCTGACGACGCAGACGTACGGTGTGATTCGAGATCCGTAGTGCGCTCTGAATGCCGTGCCCGCCTATCCGACCTTCGCGGCCCGCGGGCCCGGGTCCTTGCTCTCCTCCGCCAGCGTCGTGTCGGCCGGCGCGGCGACGCCGTTCCCCGGTGCTCCGCCATTCGGTGAAACCGGCGCCTCGGCCAGGCGCCTAACGAGCGTGAGGATCGTGTACACCGCCACCGGCTCGTTCGCCTGGTTCGTCACCTCGACGTCCCAGGCGACCACACCCTGCGGGATCCCGCCCGGTGGCGTCTCCTTCGCCGTCTTCTGCTTGCAGGTGAGCTTCGCCTGAATGGTGTCGCCGATGTACACCGGCTTCACGAAGCGAAGCGACTCGAGACCGTAGTTCGCCAGCACCGGCCCCGGCGCGGGGTCGACGAACAATCCGGCAGCCGCCGAGAGCACGAAGTAGCCGTGCGCCACGCGCCGCTCGAACAGCGACTCCTTCGCGGCGATGTCGTCCATGTGCGCGTAGAAGTAGTCGCCGCTGATGCCGGCAAAGTTCACGATATCGGCTTCGGTGACCGTGCGGCGGTGCGTCACCAGCGTGTCGCCAATACGCAGCTCGTCGAAGTACTTCCTGAATGGATGCACGCGATCCGTCGGACGCTCGGCGCCGGGCATCCACTCGTTCATCACGCGCGTGAGCATCGTCGGCGAGCCCTGCACCGCCGTGCGCTGCATGTAGTGGAGCACACCGCGCACGCCCCCCATCTCCTCGCCGCCGCCAGCGCGTCCGGGTCCACCGTGAACGAGGTGGGGCATGGGGGATCCGTGTCCCGTCGATTCCTTCGCGCTGTGGCGATCCACGACGAGCATGCGTCCGTGATACGGCGCGACGCCGAGCACGACCTGTCGCGCGACGGATGCGTCCGCGGTGAACAGCGAGCCGACGAGGCTGCCTTTCCCCAACTTTGCGAGCTCGACCGCCTCGTCGACCGACGAGTACGGCATCACCGTGTTTACGGGACCGAACGCCTCGATGTCGTGCGGCTCGTGGCTCGTGAATGGCTTGTCAGTGGCCAGTAACGTGATCGGAAAGAAGGCACCTCGCTCGGGGTCTGCCCCGATGACCTGCAAGGCATCGCGTCCGCCAAACACGAGCTCGGCGGCGTGCCGAATCGCGTCGGTCGCAGTGCCGACGTCGCGGACCTGCGTGCGGCTCGCGAGCGGACCCATCTTCACGCCCTCGACCGCCGGGTCACCGACCTGCACCGTACCGAGCCGCTTGCGCAGCGCCGCGATGACGTCGTCCATCATAGCGTTAGGCACGATCGTCCGGCGGATGGCGGTGCACTTCTGGCCCGCCTTCGATGTCATCTCGCGCGCGACCTCCTTCACGAAGAGATCGAACTCTTCGCTACCGGGCACGGCGTCCGGCCCGAGGATCGAGCAGTTGAGCGAGTCCGCTTCCTGATTGAAGCGCACCGTGTGCTCGACGATCGACGGTGTCTCCTTGAGCTTGCGTCCCGTTGCCGCGGAGCCGGTGAAGGCGACGGCGTCCTGCATTCCGAGGTGATCGAGCAGATCGCCCGCGCTCCCGCAGATCAGCTGGATCGCGCCCTTCGGGAAGATTCCCGACTCGATCATCAGGCGGAAACACGCCTCGGTGAGATACGACGTGACCGTGGCAGGCTTCACGATGGCCGGCACGCCGGCGAGCAGCGTCGGGGCCAGCTTCTCGAGCATTCCCCACACGGGGAAGTTGAAGGCGTTGATGTGGACGGCCACGCCCTCGAGCGGGACGCAGATGTGTCTGCCGACGAACGTTCCGCCCTTGGACAGCGCTTCCGTGCCGCCGTCGACGTAGAACGTCTCGTTAGGGAACTCGCGGCGTCCCTTGCTGGCGTAGACGAAGAACGTGCCGATGCCGCCGTCGATGTCGATCCACGAATCGGCCTTCGTCGCACCGGTCGCGGCCGACAGGCGATACAGCCCGTCTTTTCGGTCCGTGAGGTACTTGGCCATTTCCTTCAGCATGAGCGCTCGTTGATGGAACGTCATGCGGCGGAGTGCCGGCCCGCCGACGCGGCGCGCGTAGTCGGCCATGGCCGCGAAGTCGAGTCCCTCGGAGCTCGCCTCGGCGATCGGCTCTCCGGTGACGGCATGGACGAGGGTCGTGGCGGTGCCCGTGCCTGTTACCCACTCGTCGGCGGCGTAATTCTGGAGACGCGGAGTGTCATGTTTCATGCGGTGAAGTATAGCCTTGCTGCACGGGAACGACTCACATCCGGGAGGTCCCATGGAGAGTCACAGTCCCACGCGTGAAGGCATCGTTGCCGGAATCATTGGCGCGTCCAGCGTCGCCCTCTGGTTCCTCATGGTCGACTCGATTGCCGGGCGACCGTTCTTCACCCCCGCGATTCTCGGCGCGTCGCTGTTCGATCTGGTGGGCGGCAGCTTCGGCGGCCGTGGACTCGCGACGCATGTCGCAGCGTACACGGTGGTTCACTTCGCCGCGTTCATCGCCATCGGGATCATCGCGGCCACGGGGATGAACGTGCTCGATCGACGACCGTCGCTGCTCGTCGGGTTCGTGGCGCTGTTTCTGGTGTTCGAGCTTGGCGTGATCGGCGTGGTCGCGCTGCTCTCGCGGTCGCCGCTCTTCGGGACGATCGCGTGGTATCAGCTCGGGGCCGCGAACCTGCTGGCGGCGTACTTCATGGGGCGGTACCTGTGGCGGGCGCACCACCCGGCGGTAGAAGAGCGTTGGGTTCGCGCAATCGAGTCGCGTTAGGCCGGAGACTGCCCTCTGCCGCCTCTCATGGCTCGTTGCCCGACGCATCCCGGCAAGCGTCATCCGCCTCGTGTCTCATTCCACGTTCGGTACGTAATGCTCTGCCTCGGCCGATCGGCTGGCACCTCGCGTAGCGGCTCGCACTCGCGCCACGTCGCCCGCATGTCGGCAGGCAGACGCTGGTACAACCGCGTGCCCTCCGTCTTCCAGGCAAGCATCTCATCCGACACATCCTTCACCACGCGCGCCGGGTTGCCCACCGCAACCTTCCGCGGAGGAATCACCATCTCCGCCGTCACGAACGTCAGCGCCCCGACGATGCACTCGTCGCCCACCACGGCTCTGTCCATCACCACGGAGTTCATTCCGATCAGCGTGTTCCGACCGATCGTCGCCCCGTGGATGATCGCGCCGTGACCAATGTGCGCGGCCTCGTGCAGCGTCACCGTCGCACCCGGGAAGACGTGAATGACGCAGCCTTCCTGCACATTGCATCCGTCCGCGATGAGTATCTCCCCCCAGTCGGCACGAATCGCCGCTCCCGGCGCCACGTATACGTCGCGCCCGATGATGACGTTGCCGGTGACCGCCGCCTGCGGATGAACGAACGCCGACTCGTGAACGACTGGCCGGTATCCGTCGAACTCGTAGATTGCCACGAATGGTGCTCCTCGATTGGGGGTTGGCCGCGCGTCGGCATATAGCCCCGCCGCGACGCCCTCGCCAGCCACACGCGTGGCCTCGGGTGCGCCGAACCGCCGCGCGAGGTGGCACATAACGATCGACGCCACGCCACGCCAGACGCGCGCGCGCGAGTACCTGGTGGTGGCGCTCATTGCGGTCCTCGCCGCGGCGCTCCGCCTCTACCGACTCGACACCGATCTCTGGATCGACGAGATCGGGTCGTTCCAGTACGCGACGTCCGTCACGGTCGGTGAGCTGTTCCGGACGTTCTCGAGCCCGAACCAGCACCTCATGAACTCGCTGCTCGAGCGCCTCAGCGTCGCGCTGCTCGGCGAGCATGACTGGACCGTGCGACTGCCCGCGGCACTGTTCGGTATCGCCACCGTTCCGGCAATGTACTGGCTCGCCCGGCCCGTCATGCGTGGCTGGCAGAGCCTCGCTGTCGCGTTCCTGACGGCGGTCAGCTATCACCACATCTGGTTCTCGCAGAACGCGCGCGGCTACTCGGGCTATCTACTGTTCTCGGTCCTCTCCACCGGAGCGTTGTACAGGCTCGCGCTCACCGGGCGTCGCCGGTGGGTTGCCGCCTACGCAATCTCCGCGGTGCTCGCGCTCTCGTCGCTGGTCATCGCAGCGTTCGTGATCATTGCGCACGTGATCCTCGTCGCGTTTTTCGTGCTGCACCGGCATCGCGACGCCGAGCCCGTTGCGCTGACGATCCGCAGGCTCCTCATCGCGTTCGGGATCACGGCAATCGTGTCGCTCGCGATCTACGGTCCCACCGCGATCGAGCTCCTGCGCGTCGTCGGGACCGCTTACGTGCGCGAGGGCACCGGATTTCGGCCTGTCTCGCTCGAGTTCGTGCGTGAGGCGCTGCGTGGGCTCGGCACAGGCTTCGGCTCGCTCGCGCTCGTCGGTGCAGTACCGTTTCTCGTCCTCGTCGCCGTCGGAACGCTGAGCCTCCTGCGGCGCGGTTGGCTCATCGTGCTGACGTTCGTTCTAGCGTTAGGCATGATGGCCGCTGTGGTCGTGGTCGCGGGTTGGCTCACCTCACCGAGGTTTTTCATCCTCGTGGCCCCCCTGGCGTTTCTCGTGGCGGTAGAGAGCCTCGATGTCGTGGCGCGTCTCCTGTCGCGCCTCGTCGCCGAGCCGCGCCGCCAGCGCGTGCACACCGTGCTCACGGGCGCTGCCGTTGTCGTGTGCGCGGTGGCGCTGGCCTTCGGCCTCCCGCGCTACTACCGGATCCCGAAACAGTCCTTCCGGGCGACGATCGCGGCGTTCACCGCCAGGGCGAAGCCGGGCGACGCGCTCGTTGCTGTCTATCAGGCCGATCGAGGGTTCGACTATTACACGCGCCGCCTCGGCCTCGCGGGCGACGGCCGTTTCTACTCGACGCGCACGGTGAGCGGCTTCGACTCGTTAGGGACCGCCCTGTCGGGTCGCCGCGTGTACCTCGCGACAACGTTCGAGCGTGCGTTCAAGGTCGAGTCGCCGGACCTCTGGAAGCGAGTCGAGGAGGGATGGAGCCCGGTCGAGAGCTTCCCGGCAACCATCGGGTATGGGGAGATAACGCTGTGGCAGCCGAAGAAGATCGGGAATCGGGAATAGGGAATCGGGAATCGCCGGGAACCGAGAACTGGGAACCGGGAACAGACCGAGCGCGGGTGCCCGCGAAGCGGACAGGTCAGGAATCGGTTGTCATTTCGAGCGGAGCGAGGAATCGCAGTCCTCCCGGTAGAGGGGAGAGCCCTCGGTCGGGACGATCGGTCATCTCGTGCCGGCATCCAGAACGGAGGGGTCA
>DASUGD010000208.1:0-5009 GCA_036274195.1 Gemmatimonadaceae bacterium
GGCGCATCTCCAGTCGCTACGACAAGCGTGCGACCTCCTACCTCGCCTTCCTCAAGCTGGCAGTCCTGCGCCGTCTCTTCAAATTCGAGTTTTCAGACAAGCCCTAGCGGACCGCCAGTCAAAGAGCCCGTATGGATGAGCCGATGACTCCGTGCTAGTGACCAACGGACCCTTCAGCGAGCTTCGCGACAATACCTGCGACTTCGTCGGGCGCGAAGTTGAGCGTGGCATCGCCCACAGTGAACTCGACGACGCGAATGGACGGCGCGGCGGCAGGGGAGGTCGACCCCCACGTGTAGATTCCCTCTTCTTCAGCCAAGCGTACTGCGGCTTGCAGGTACGCGGTCTCCGCCACCCGAAGGTGAAGGTGCATCATCGACGTCTGCGGAGGATCGGGCACGACCTCGACGTTTCGGATCCCCCGCAACCGTTCCGCGATTGCCCGCGCGTGGCTGACGTAGTCCGGCATGCGGGGAAGGCGCCGGCGCAGCGCGGCGAGCCCGGATGCCGCGTGGGGCCACAACCCGAACAGCGTGCCGCCGTGTCGCCGTCGCCATATTCGAGATTCGGCGATGATATCGTCGTCGCCAGCCAGACAGCTGCCCGCGAGACCCCCAAGGCCCTTGTAGAAAGACACGTATATCGTGTCGAACAGGGCAGCGATCTCCGCGGGCGACCGTTCGTAGTACGGCGTGCACTCCCACAGCCGCGCCCCGTCCAAGTGAACGGCGGCCCCGGTCGTGCGCACGAACGCGACTTGCTCTTCGAGATCGCTCCAATCCGGAAGGCATCCACCGATCTCGCGCTGGGGGAGTTCGAAGAGAACCGCCGCCATGCGCTCACGAACGCCCTTGAGGCTCTCCAGCGTGATCAGCTCCCGGGTGCTGCCGATCGGCACGCCCACCAGGCCGTGGAGTCGCTCATACGCCCGCTCCTCGAAGAGGTCCAGGTGGCACGTCGGATGGAATCCGCACGCTCTTACCCCGCGTCTGTCCGCGTGAATCCGCAGAACGATCTGTTGCGCCATCGTGCCGCTCGGCATGAAGACCGCAGCCGGTTTCTTGAGGACGGCGCGAACCTCATCCTCGAGGGCCGCTACCGCGCCACCGGAACCGTAGTGGTCCATCCCAAGGTCCGTCGGAATCGCGCTGAGTAGCTCGGCAGCCGTCGAGACGCCGTGGCCGTTTAGCACCCGCTTGCAGGTCGAGCGAAGTCGCTTGAGCTGTTCAGCGTAGTCAGGACTCGGCTTCGATTCGATGTTCATTCTGCTCCGGCTTGTAAGCGCCTTGCCTCTCAGCCGCTGGCGACGAACCCCATGCTACCGCACGCACTCGTCGCGCGCCCCCCGCTCGGCGGCTGCAGCGGCGTGTCAGGCGGGTCGTCGGATCCGAAACCTTGGCGGCTCCTTGATCTTCGGAGGCACTTCCCGAAAGAGGATTCCTGGCGGCTGTCCCCCTTCCGGCCGACTCCGGTCCTGCGCGAGTTCGGCCATGAGCGTGTTTGTTGCGGTCAGGACTACTCCCTCGCGTTCCATCCGCCGACGGGACGAGTCTTCGGACAAATTGAATGGTGACCCGGACGCGTCCTTGACCGCCTGCACCTGGTGCCCTTCCCGACAAGCGCTGATGGCCCGATGCACCAGGTGAACATCTGTCGTAACACCTGCCATGATGAGGTTGCGACGACGCGTCTTCTCAGCCGCCTGCTTGAGGTTCACGTCGTTCGAGGCGTTGACGATTCCAGCTCGCCCATCTGGGATGTTCTTGATGAGCTGCAGCGTGCCGATCTGGCGGGCCATCAGCAGCAGAGCGGAATCGGACGGAGTGAACGTACCAGTCATCGATGGGTCCTCCATCCGCCTAGCAGCCGGCGTCCGGCGCCACGGTCGATGCCCCAAGTCGCTGTCGGAGAACATGATCGCGCGGGCGTGGGTTCGCCCCCGCGGCCGTGAAAGGCAGTTCTGCCATTGGGGGGGCAGTTCGGCCGCCGCATGTGCAGCAGCTGGCCGCCGCTCCGCGGCCGCTCCGACAGCGCGCCTACGTGAACCCGCCGGAACTGGCCCCCGTGCGGCGCGGAAATGCGGACCCCATGGTCCGCACGTCCAACGCACAACTCCATGCGAGGCCGTGAGTTATGCGCGGCGGGGCGCGTGCTCGGTACCTACGCGTATTCCGACACGTCGCCGCAGGCGCACACCAGGTGGCGGTCGCCGTAGGCGTCGTCGATCCGGCCCACCGGCGGCCAGTACTTGTGCCGGCGCGTCCACTCCGCGGGGAACGCCGCCTCCTCGCGCGAGTACGGGTGGTTCCACTCCGACGCCGCGATCGCGTGCGCCGTGTGCGGCGCGTTCTTCAGCGCGTTGTTCTCGCGGTCGGAACGACCCTCCTCGATCGCCTTGATTTCGCCGTGGATCGCGATCAGCGCGTCGCACAGCCGGTCGAGCTCCGCCTTCGACTCGCTCTCCGTCGGCTCGATCATCAGCGTGCCCGGCACCGGCCACGACATCGTCGGCGCGTGGAAGCCGTAGTCCATGAGCCGCTTCGCCACGTCCACGGGACCGATCCCCGCGCTCGCGCTGCAGGCGCGCAGATCCGCGATGAACTCGTGCGCCACGAGCCCGCCCTTCCCCTTGTAGAGCGTCGGGAAATAGGGCTCGAGCCGCTTCGCCATGTAGTTCGCGTTGAGGACCGCGACCTGCGACGCCTTCTTCAACCCCTCGCCGCCCATCATCGCGATGTACACGTAGGAGATCGTGAGGATCGAGGGGCTGCCCCACGGCGCCGCCGAGACCGGGCCGATCGCCTTCTCGCCGCCCGTCTCGACGAGCGGGTGGCCCGGCAGGAAGGGCGCCAAGTGCTTCGCGACCGCGATCGGGCCCATGCCGGGGCCGCCGCCGCCGTGCGGGATGCAGAACGTCTTGTGCAGGTTGATGTGGCAGACGTCGGCGCCGTAGTCGCCCGGCCGCGCGAGGCCGCACTGCGCGTTCAGGTTCGCGCCGTCCAAGTACACCTGCCCACCGTGTTCGTGCACGATCTTGCAGACGTCGGTGACCCTCGCCTCGAACACGCCCGCCGTCGACGGATAGGTCACCATGATCGCGGCGAGGTTCTTCGCGTTCTGCGCAGCCTTCGCGCGCAGATCGTTGACGTCGATCGCGCCGTGGTCGTCCACCTTCACCGGCACAACGCGCAGCCCCGCCATGCTCGCGCTCGCGGGGTTCGTCCCGTGCGCCGACATCGGGATCAGGCAGACGTCCCTGTGCGCGTCGCCGCGGCTCTCGTGGTAGGCGCGGATCACGAGGAGCCCCGCATACTCGCCCTGCGAGCCTGCGTTGGGCTGGAGGCTCGTCGCGAAAAAGCCCGTGATCTCGCTGAGCCACGCCTCGAGCCGTCGGAAGAGCTCGCGGTACCCCGCCGACTGCTCCGCCGGCGCGAACGGGTGCAGGCCCCCGAACTCCCCCCACGTCACCGGCAGCATCTCCGACGTCGCGTTGAGCTTCATCGTGCAGGAGCCGAGCGGGATCATCGACGTCGTGAGCGACAGGTCCTTCGCCTGCAACCGGTGGACGTACCGCAGGAACTCATGCTCCGCGTGGTAACGGCTGAAGGTCTCGTGCTTCAGGTACCCGCTCGAGCGGAGGTGCGGCCCACGGTAGCCCGAGCCGATCTCGCCCCGCGGCGTCGCGGCGCCGAAGCACGCGAGGAGGTCGTCCACGTCGCGCGCGGAGACGGTCTCGTCGAGCGCGATCCCGAGGTCGCCGTCCGGGTACTCGCGGAGGTTGATCCTCTTCGCGCGGAGCGCGTCCTGGACCTTCTGTTTCCTCTCCCTCCCGACCCTCACCTTCAGCGTGTCGAAGAAGGGCTGGCCGCCGAGATCGAGGCCCGCATCCTTGAGCCCCTGTGCGAGCACGCAGGTGAGCCGGTGCACCCGCTCCGCGATCGCGCGCAAGCCCTTCGGGCCGTGCCAGACCGCGTACATGCCGGCCATGATCGCGAGCAGCACCTGCGCGGTGCAGATGTTGCTCGTCGCCTTCTCGCGGCGGATGTGCTGCTCGCGCGTCTGGAGCGCGAGGCGCATCGCGGGCATGCCGTGCGCGTCCTTCGAGACGCCGACGAGCCGCCCCGGCATCTGCCGCTTGAACTCGTCGCGCGTGGCCATGAAGCCCGCGTGCGGCCCGCCGAAGCCCATCGGCACGCCGAACCGCTGCGAGTTGCCGATGACGACGTCCGCGCCCCATTCGCCCGGCGGCGCGAGCATGCACA
Source organism: Gemmatimonadaceae bacterium (assembly GCA_036274195.1). GTDB lineage: Bacteria > Gemmatimonadota > Gemmatimonadetes > Gemmatimonadales > Gemmatimonadaceae > JAJKIV01. The sequence continues at coordinate 4,263 of DASUGD010000208.1, forward strand.
GCGCGAGCAGGTCGGTCGCGACCACCACGCGCGCGCCCGCGTCGTGCGCCTTCCGCGCGAACTCGCGGTGGTCCGGGATCGCGCCGGTCGTGTCGGGGTACTGCACGAGCACGCCGAACACGGGCTTCGTCGGCTCGCCGCCGACGATCACCTCGATCCCGAGCGGCCGCGCGCGCGTCTGCACGAGCGCGATCGTCTGCGGGTGGCACTTGTCGGAGACCCAGAAGGCGTCCGTCTTCGCCTCGACGCGGTGCAGGAGCGTCATCGCCTCCGCCGCCGCGGTCGCCTCGTCGAGCATCGACGAGTTCGAGATCTCCATCCCGGTGAGGTCGCAGATCATCGTCTGGAAGTTGAGCAGCGCCTCGAGGCGGCCCTGCGAGATCTCGGCCTGGTAGGGCGTGTACTGCGTGTACCAGCCCGGGTTCTCGAGGATGTTCCTCTGCACCACCGGCGGCACGATGCAGTCGTGGTAGCCGAGGCCGATGTACGACCGCCACACCTCGTTCTTCTCCGCGACCGTGCGGAGGTCCTTCAGCGTCTCGAACTCGCCCTTCGGCGGCGGCAGGTTCAGCGGTCGGTCGAGGCGGACGTCCTCGGGGATCGCGGCGCGCGAGAGCGCGTCGAGCGAGTCGTAGCCGAGCGTCGCGAGCATGGCGGCGACGTCGGCGTCGGAGGGACCGAGATGGCGGCGGGGGAAGGTGTCTGTGTAGTCGAGCGTCATCGGCGCGGCGATTCTACCCCTGCGCC
>DASUGD010000209.1:0-86792 GCA_036274195.1 Gemmatimonadaceae bacterium
AATTCGACTCTGACCCCAATTACCGCGCGAGATTCACGTTCAGGAACTCCGGCTCTCCCGTCACCTCGCGCTGAACTGCCGGAACGAGCCAGTCCGGGAACGTCACCTCGTCATCCTCGGAGTCGAGCTCGATCTCGGCCAGCACCAGGTCGCGGTTCCTGAACTCGTCGATCTGCCATGTCAGGCCATCGACGTCGACCTCGTAGCGCCGCTTTCGGAGCCGGCGGCGCTTCGTGAGCGGCCACATCGCGAGGAAGATGGCCTCCGTCGTCTCTTCCTCGACTTCGGTCCGCGTCACCCCCTCGCCGAGCTTGACTGTGCGAAAGTAGTGAACGTCCTTGCGGCCGCTGCCGTGGTGAATCGAGACGCGCCGGATCCGTTCCCGGAGCTTGGAGCCGGGCAGGTATCCCTGCGCGATATCTACCCACCTGCTGTCGCGGGCCTGTTCGGGCACGAACCGCAGGAGATACTTGCGTTCGATCTCCTGGCCCTCGCGCGCCGACTGTGCGATGCGGTCGGCTACCGCATCGACGTCGCGGAAGAAGCCGGCCGCCTTGCTGCCCAGCCACTCGGCGCTGAACTGGTTGAACGCGGCGGTGGCCCGTGCCCGGAGGCGCTCCATGATGACCGAGAGTCCGGGCGCGAGGTCCACGTTAGGCTGCGGAACGGCCGGGGCGAGCGCCGGGGTCGGCGCCGGATTGCCAGGCGCGGCCGCCGGTGGCGCGGCTTGCACAGCCGCGGCGGGGGTGTTCGATGGCGCGGTGTCTGCCTGCCCTTCGGCGCTCGAATCGGCCGGTTCCGCCTTGGTGGCTGGTGTCTCCATCGCCATCGGCGGCTGCGCGGCGCCGTCGGATGCAGCGTTAGGCAGCGCGGCGGCATCCGCCGCCGCCTTCGAGATCTCGGCGCCGAACACCTGCGCGTCATGCAGATCCCCCAGCACGTCCTGCAGACCCTTGAGACGGTCGACGAGGTCCGCCGCGCCGGGAATGATCTTCATCACCGGCTCGAGGAGATAGCGCAATCGCTTCGCGGCGATCCGGGCCTCGTGGCCTTCGCGCACATCGCGTTCGGTGCGCACGTGACCGAGGTGACGCTCGAGATCGCGTGCTGCCGTCCTGACGCGGGGCGCGAGCGCTTCGGCGAACACCGGGAGCGGCGCGGCGCGACCATCCTTCCGCAGCCGGATGTGCTCGCGATAGGACTCGAGCGCGCGGGCGAGTTTGGTCTCGAGTCGGGTGAACCGCCCGTCGACGTCCTTTTCCAGCACCCGATCCGCGTCCGCCTTTTTGCGCTCCATCTGCGTGACCAACCAATCGAGGCCGACCCGCTGCCGCCGGCCGAGCGACCGGCGCTGCTCGGCAAGCCAGGCAAGGTGCACCTCGAGGTCGCGACTGGCTCCCGTATCGTGCGCCAGGTCGCGAAGGCGACGTCTGAGCTTCTTCCCGACATCGTCGCGCAGATAGGGTCGAAACGCACGCTCCCAACTGCGAAGGCGCCGGAGCGCGACGCGGAAGTCGTGCAGCGCCTCGTCGTCGGACTGCTTGGCCAGGCGCGACTGAGCCGCCGCGGCGTCCGCGAGGTGACCTAACGCAACCAATCGAACCGAGCGATCGGTCGATTCACGAAGGTTGTCGACTCGCGCAGGCATCCAGGTCGGGAATCGGGAATTAGGGAATCGGGAATCGAACTGCAGAGAGGCGCGAGTCGAGACGCGGAAACGAACAGCTCGAAGCGTGAATCGGAACGCGGACGACGAAGGTGCAGGCCGACACCCGATAGCTGCCAGTACGTCGCGCGATCGTTACAATCTGTCGTAGCGTCGGCTCCTTCCGCACCGGATATGACTCGATCTCCCGTCACAATCCTCTGCCTGGCCAGCTACTTCAAGGGCCACGACTTCCTCCGCGAATGCCACCGGCTCGGCGCCCGGGTTCTCCTGGTCACGCGAGAGGCGCTGCGTGATGCCGACTGGCCGCGCGACTCGATCGGTGAGCTGCTGGTCATGCCGGATACGACCCGCCGCGACCACATGCTGAACGGCGTGAGCTGGCTGGCGAGGCGCGAGTCGATCGACCGCATCGTCCCGCTCGACGAGTTCGATCTGGAGATGGCGTCGACGCTTCGGGAGCACATGCGCACCCCGGGCATGGGCGAGAGCACCGTTCGTTTCTTCCGCGACAAGCTCGCGATGCGCATGCAGGCGGAGGAGCGCGGGCTCGTCGTCCCGGAGTTCGTGTCGATCTTCAACTACGACCGGATCCGCGAGTATATGGCCCGGGTGCCGGGGCCATGGTTCCTCAAGCCGAGACTTTCGGCGTCGGCGATCGGCATCCGGAAGATCTCTCGGCCGGATGAGCTCTGGCCGGTCCTCGACGAGCTTGGCGACAAGCAGTCGTATCACCTGCTCGAGCGATACGTCCCGGGCGATGTCTTTCACGTCGATGCGATCGTGTGGGAAGGGAAGGTGGTATTCGGCGAAGCGCACGGCTATTACCAGCCGCCCTTCGATGTGTATCACGGTGGGGGCGTGTTCTGCACGCGAACCCTCCGGCGGAATTCGCCAGAGTCCGATACCCTGCTCGAGCTCAACGAACGGGTCGTGACGGCGTTAGGCATGAGCCGCGGCGCGCTGCACACGGAGTTCATCCGCGGGCGGGAGGATGGGCGATACTACTTCCTGGAGACGGCCGCCCGTGTCGGCGGAGCGAACATCGTGGCGCTCGTCGAGGCCTCGACGGGGCTCAACCTGTGGCGGGAATGGGCGCGGGTGGAGGTCGCGAGCGCGTGCGGTGAGGAGTACGCGGTTCCGGTGGGTCGAGCCGATCACGCCGGCCTGCTGATATCGCTGGCGCGCCAGGAGTGGCCAGACCTCTCACCGTACGACGATCCCGAGATCGCGTGGCGACTCTCCAAGCGCCACCATGCCGGGCTCGTCGTGTCGTCCGCGTCGCATGAGAGGGTGGAGGCGCTGCTGGAGCGGTACGTGCCGCGGTTTCGGGAGGACTTCTACGCGTCGCTGCCGGCGGCGGCGGAAGCAACGGAATAGGCGACTGGCGACTGACGACTGCCGGGGACGGGGGACGGACGACGGGCGACGGGCGACGGCGAAACGGCGCGTCATTCCTCGCTCCGCTCGGAATGACAACCGGCGGTAATAGCAGCAGCTCGGAGCACGCGGCAGTAGCGCGCAGCCGTCGGCTACCAGCCCAGCAGCTGCACGCAGCGAGCAGCAGTAGCGAGCAGCACGCAGCCAGCAGCTGCGAACCTGGACTTTCGGTAAATTTTCGGTCATCCTCCTATGCATTGCGATTCGGAGGTGCCGATGCCGCGAGAGTTGGAGCTGGCCGAGAAGCTGGAGATCCTCATGTCCCTCGCCGCCGAGGATCGCGAAGGACCACCGGAAAGCGCGAGAGACCTACCTCCTCGGCTCCGCTACGCCAGCGAGGCGGGAGCGCTCCGCCCTCTCAATATTCGTGTCCTTCGCGGATCGGGCCGGCCGATCAAGTTGCTGCGCATCCTCATGACGAACGCGTGCGCGCTCAACTGCCACTATTGCCCCATGCGCCGCGATCGCGCGATGCGGCGGACCCTTCTCAAGCCGGAGGAGCTCGTCCGCATCTTTCTCGGCGCGCTGCGGAGGGGATGGTGCGAGGGGTTGTTCATCACGACCGGGATCCCCGCCCGTCCCGAGAAGGTGACGGACGATCTGATCGCCGTGCTCGAGATGCTTCGCGTCAGGCACAAGTTCGCCGGGTACATCCACGTGAAGCTCGTGCCGGGCGCCGAGCAGGCGCAGATCGAGCGGATCACCGCGCTCGCCACGCGCGTGTCGGTGAACCTCGAGGCGGCCTGTGGTGACACGCTCGAGCGCGTGGCGCCCGAGAAGCGGCTGGCGACCACGCTCGTGACGCTGGAGCGCGCGAGGCAGGTCGTCGTCGCGAATCGCGCCGAGGAGCGCTCAGGTCGTCCGCGCGATGGCCGGCAGCCTGGCGGCGTCGCAGGCATGACGATGCAATTCGTCGTCGGCGCGACGCCCGACTCCGATCGCACCATCATGGGTCGCGTGACGAGCCTCTACGCGGGTGGTGGGATTCACCACGCGCACTTCAGCGCGTTCCGTCCGATCCGTGACACACCCATGGAAGGGGCGCCGGCCGCGCCCGTCCTCCGCGAGCACCGGCTGTACCAGGCCGACTGGCTGGTGCGCACCTACGGGTTCGCGCCTAACGAGGTCGTGTACGGGGACGACGGGAACCTGCCGCTCGCGGTGGATCCGAAGGTGGCATGGGCGCTGGCGCACCCGGAGTGCTTCCCCGTCGACGTGAGCTCGGCGAGCTACGAGCGGCTCGTGCGCGTCCCGGGTGTCGGTCCGCGGTCGGCCCGGCGGATCGTCGACGAGCGCCGTCGCACCGCGATTCGTGGCCTGTCCGACCTCCGCCAGTTCGGTGTCGTGGCCAACCGGGCGGGCGGATTCCTGACGCTGCGGGGCAGACGACTCCAACCGGTTCGCTGGACGCAGCAGCTCGCGCTGTGGCGCCCGGAAGACGAAGTCGGGGCGCGACACGAGACATATGACTTCAGCCCCGGGACCTTCCGATAGCTGCTCGCTGCTCGCTGCGTGCGGCTGCTGGGCTGGTAGCCGAGTGCTGCGCGCTACTGCCGCGTGCTCCGAGCTGCTGCTATTACCGCCGGTTGTCATTCCGAGCGGAGCGAGGAATGACGCGCCGTTTCGCCGTCGCCCGTCGCCCGTCGTCCGTCCCCCGTCCCCGGCAGTCGCCAGTCGCCAGCCGCCAGTCGCTCCTACTGCACCTTCACCGTCCCACTCATCCCGGAGTGGTTCGTACAGTGGTACTGGTACGTGCCGACTGTGTCGAACGTCCGGCTGTTCGAGCCCGAGGTGAAGTCTCCGATGTTGCTGGGCGACCCTTCGGTCATGAACGTCACGTTGTGCGCCGTTCCGGCCGCGTTGGTCCAGGTCACCGTCCCACCCTTCGTGACCGTCACCGTCGACGGTGAGAACGAATACGTGGCGTACCCGTAGCTGTCGTTCGACGCCGTCATTGAAACGGTGGCCGAGGCGGTCGGTCCGGACCCCCCGGGGTTGGGCGTCGGGTTTGGGCTCGTGGTGTAGCCGTTATCCCCACCTCCACCACCGCACCCCATCGCCAGCACAGCCAGCAGGACAAAGCTCACCCTCATCGGATGCCTCCTCGCGCTCTGTTTGCGCGCCCGGTGACGCGCGGTTGCAGTTGCTTCCATGCACACAAGCGCCAACGGCTCGATGAGTGTCGGGCGGTGACCCGAATCGCAATCGCGGCACGGCGGGGTGCGAGCCGGGCCCGGCGAACGTCACATCCCGCGCGGTGAGCGCGGGGGCCGCGAGGCTCACGGCCCGGCTCGCACTCAGAACTCGAACCCGAACGCGAGATTGAGGTGCGTGTTCTTGGCGACGCCCGTCGCCTGATAGGTCGTCCGGTGCTGCCGCAGTCCGAACGATGCCAAGACCGGACCGCCTGGGTGCGTCGTGAGGTGCGCCTCGCACGCCACGTTCTTCTGTCGCCCGGCCGGCAACCCGCTCACGTCCTTCGGATCACCGGTCCCGCAGCCGGTTGCCAGCTCGAGGAGCGTGTTCGGCCGCAGGATCAGCTGTCCCCATCCGCCCCGGTCCTTGATCGGGTCTCCAGTGGTGGTGAGGTTCTGTCCGATTCCGCCTCCGCCCAGGCCACGCAGCGCCTGACCGGAGTAGGCCTCGGCGCGGACCTCGACGTGGCTGCCTAACGGGACTCGCGCGTCGAAGGCGACCGCGTCGCTCGAGACGAGACTGCCGTCGGTCCGGCGAAGCCACCCCTTGTGCACGCCAAAGCCAATCTCGCCACGCGAGTCCTCGTCGCCCCACTGCGTCCGGATCCGCGCCTGCAGGTAGGGTCGATTCGACCGCTCCGCCGGATCCAGGCCGGTGTCGAACGTTCCAACCGGGTCGCCCGTCGTCGGCGCGAGCACGGCTCCCTGAATGCCGACGCGCCCTCTTTGCGAGATGATCCACGTGCCCCGAACCTGCGGGAGCCACAGCCACAGGTTGCCGGCGGTCGCGAACTCCGAGGTGCCGAAGCTCGCCACGCTCACCGGATTCAATCCCGCAACGAGCGGTACCTCCTGCCCGAACAGCAGCTCTGCGCGGTTCCATGTCAGGATTCCGCGCGCCGTTCGGATGCGGAAGATCGGGAAGTGGCGTCCGCCGACGCTCGGCTGCTGTCCGCCGAAGAAATCGGAGTGCAGCTCCCCATCAAAGTGCCCGCCGAGGACTCGCGAGACGTCGACGCGAACGCCGAGCGAGGTCTGGCGAATCGCGCCGCCCAGGCCACCCTGAGACCGTCCACCGGAGGGCGCGGCGAACTGCGGGACGTCGCTATTGTTAGTCGAGTCGGAGTTATGGAAGCCGTTGACCAGAACCCGCCCGAACAGCTCCACGTGCACCCGCGAGGCGGACTGCACCTGTGACTCGGCCTGTGTTGCCATCTGCTCTCGCAGAAGAGCGATCGCTTCCTCGGCCCGTCGGAGTCGTTCGGCGAGCGAGTCGACCGAGACGGGAGCGGAGCGGGTCGTGTCCTGCGCCGCGATGGTGCACGCCGGGAAGGTGGCGAGCGCCAGCAGCGTCCGCACGAGCCTCGATCGACGGCGCGCGCGGATAACCACACCAAGGCTGGATCGACGTGACGTTGTGAGGTAGATCATTTGTGGTCTCTCTTTGTGCAGCGTTGACCTCGGGCGATCTCTGCTTCTTCTGCACGGCCCCCGCCTGGCTGCGGACCGTGGGCGTTCTCGCATCGGTGATGGCGGCCACTGTCCCCGTTAGGCTTGCCGGTGCGCAGGGGGCGGTGTCCGGACAGATCTCCATCATCGAGCGTCCCGGGGCTCGCACCACGGATCTCGCGGACGCCGTCGTGTGGCTGGAGCCTCGAAGCGGAGGGCCGACCCCGGCGCATTCGCGCGCTCAGATCGTCATGGAGTCTCGCGAGTTCGTGCCGCGAGTGCGAGTCGTCCCCACCGGAAGCGCGGTCGGATTCCCGAATCAGGACCCGTTTCGCCACAACGTCTTCTCGAAATCGGGACCGAGTGAGTTCGATCTCGGCCTGTACGGGCGGGGCGACAGCAAGGACGCGCGGGTCGACCGGGCGGGCGTGTATCCGGTCTTCTGTAACATCCACGCGAAGATGGTGGCGTTCATCGTCGCGGTGCCGACGCCGTACGTGGCGCAGCCAAACCCCGACGGCCGGTTCACCATCGCTGGAGTGCCGCCGGGGAGCTACACGCTGCACGCCTGGCACGATCGCGGTGGCGAGCGGTCGACCGACCTTTCGGTTCCGGCGGATGGCAAGTCGGACGTGACGGTTCAGCTCGACGCGAGTGGATATCGCCCGGTGCCGCACAAGAACAAGTTCGGGCAGGAGTACACGAACGCGGGCCGTGACCGGTACTAGCACCGAGAGCTCGGTCCCCGCGCTCACGTGGCGGCTCTTCCTCACCGTCGGCGCTGTCGTTGCGACGGTGCTGGTTGCGGCATTGGTGCTGCTCTCCGTGGCTGCCGCTCGCGCGGCGAACGTGAGTAGCGCCCGCGCGCTGGATCGAACGACGCGGCTGGTCACCGTCCTGCTCGACGGGCGGGAGCACGGGCTCAAGCGCGCCGCCGAAGTGTTCGTGAAAAATCCGAGCTCGTGGCCGCTGCTGATGGACCATCGCCCCGAGGACATGCTCGACCTGGCGGTCGAGGCGGCCGATCGCGTGGGCGCGAGCTGGGTGCAGATCATCGATGAGCGAGGCACTCGGCTCGCGAAGAGTGATGAGCCGACCGCGGCACCGGTGGCTCTGTCGAGCTCGGCCCTCATCTCGGGCGCGCTGGATGGCACATCGACAACGGGTACCGGCGTCATCGGCGATTCGCTGCTCTTTCAGGCGGTTGCGGTTCCGTTCGTGGTCGCGTCGCGTGTGGCGGGCGTACTCATGGCCGCGCAGCTCGTGGACTCTGCGCTCGCGTCGCAGGTGAAGGCGGCGACGGCGAGCGACGTCGTGTTCTACGTGACCGACACCGCCGGCGCTCCGCGAATCGCCGCGTCGACGCTCGGGCGGGCTCCGGCACTGGTGGACATGCTTCGGCGCGTCCGCCCGGACACCGCCCGCGGCACGCCTAACGATTCATCGGGCAGCGCGGCGGCCGGCGTCGCGCCTCACGTGGAGATCGAATTCGGGGGCGAGCACTACGTCGGGCGCGGGGCGGCGCTGCGCTCGGCGGGCGGCGATGTGCTTGGCGGATTCGTCGCGCTGCGGTCGCGCGAGGCCGAGATGGCGCCGTTCGTCGCGTTGCGGCGATGGATCGTGGTGGCCGGGCTCCTCGGGCTGGCCGTCGCCTTCGTGCTCGCCTTTCTGACCGCGCGATCCGTCGCCCGGCCCGTGCTGGCCATCGCCCACGCGACCCGCCGCGCCGCGGACGGCGACTATACGGCCGTGGTGGACGTCGACTCGAACGACGAAGTCGGGGAGCTGGCGAGCGCCGTTCGGATCATGTTGGCGGACCTTCGCGCGAAGGAGGCACTCGTCGCGGTGCTGCGTACCCCGCGATCTCGAAGACTCCCCGTGGAGACCGGGTCGGGATCGACCGTGGCATCCGGCGTGATCGAGGAGCGGGGAATGGCGACGCCGCCGACGAGCGACAGCGCCGTCCTCGACGCCCCGGGGACCATCATGGCCGGGCGGCTGCTGGCCAGGCGGTATGCGATCGCCGAGCAGTTAGGCATCGGTGGCAATGGCGTCGTGTATCGCGCCTTCGACCGCGAGCTCGGTGAGGTAGTGGCGGTGAAGACGGTACGGCCCGACGTCCTCGCCGTGGATCCGACCGCCCTCGAGCGCCTCAAGAGCGAGATCCGCCTCGCACGCCGGATCTCTCACCGCAATGTCGTTCGCACGCACGATCTCGGCGAATCCGACGGCATGTACTTCATCACGATGGAGTACGTGACCGGCACGTCGCTGCGCGAGCTCATCGACCGCGGCGATCCGCTGCCGGTGCCGGCGGTGGTGGCGATCGCGAAGCAGCTGTGTCGGGCGCTGGAGGTGGCGCACGAGCAGGGCGTCATCCATCGCGACATCAAGCCGCAAAACCTGATGGTGCAGCCGGACGGCACGCTGAAGGTGATGGACTTCGGTGTGGCGCGATTGCGGGAACGGACGCAGCAGCTCACGAGCGCGGGGATGGTGGTGGGGACGCCGGCGTACATGGCGCCAGAGCAGCTCATGGACGACGAGGTGGACGCACGCGTGGACATCTACGCGACGGGCGTCGTGATGTACGAGTGCCTAACGGGTCATCGCCCGGTGGATGGCAGCTCGCCGCACGTGCTCGTTGCGCGGATGTTGGGCTCGCCAATACGCCCGCCGCACGAGGTGAATCCGAGCGTGCCGGCGCTGCTGTCGGCCATCGTGATGCGGACGCTGGCGAGGGAAGCGGACGCGCGCCCGTCGAGTGCGGGGGAACTGTACGATTTGTTGGCGCAGATAGAAGAGTGACGGGAACGGGGAACGGGGAACCGTGCCTCCGCATGAAGCCCCTGCTCCCGTTCCCTGTTCCCGTCACACGCCAAGGTGCTTCACAGCCTCCGGCGGGCACCCGTCCCACTTCGCCTGCGGGACGTTGCCGGTGTAGCGAAGGTCCTGCACGCCCATCTTGCTCGAGAAGAAGCCGGCGGCCGTCAGGTCGCGCATGCGGTTGAAGAACGCCACACCGTGACTGTGCTCGGGCTTCGCCTTCTCCGGCCAGGCGATGTCATCGAGCACCTGGCGGCGCTGGGCGTCGCTCGAGGTGAGAAAGGTCTTGCCCGTGCCGAAACGATTCGCGCACTCCCGGTCGAGCCACGCCAGCCCGCCTCGCATGTTCACCTGGGCGGGTGTTGGCGCCACGTAGAATCGGCGTGTCGGATTGGGCGGGCCTGGTGGCGGTGTCTGATCGGCCAGCACGAAGTCGATGTACTGCGGAGCCCCGGCGTCGCTGGCCGATCCCGAGCGCCCATCGCGGGGGATGATGTAGTCCGCGAGCACGCGAACGGTCCGGTACTCGTGCGGCGTGAAGAACTTCGGCGTGTACGCCGTGCCCTGCATCTCCGCGAGGACCGCCGATTCCGCCGCCTCACGCGCGCGAAGCAGATGCTCCTCGCTCGTCTCGAACGTGCCTAACACGGGTACCGCGGCCGCCGCGGCCATGGCTTTCAGCGCAGAACGCCGATCGACACCGGAGCCACTGTTCCCGGTTCCCTGTTCCCGGTTCCCGCTCATAGGGCCCCCGCTTTCCGTTGCTGGGCAATAAAATCGCTCGTACGCATGGACAACGCGAGAATGGTCCAGGTGGGATTCTTGTCCGCCTGCGACACGAACGGCGCGCCGTCGGCGATGAACAGGTTCTTCACGTCGTGCGCCTGGCAGTTGGCGTTGACGACCGAGGTCGTCGGGTCCTTGCCCATTCGGGCGCCGCCCAGCTCGTGGATGATCGAGCCGCCGTTCGCGATCCCGTAGCCCTCTTCCTTCGTCGGCATGGGCGAGAACACCTGCCCGCCCATCTCGGCGATGATGGCGCGGAAGGTCTCCTGCATGTGCTTCACCTGGTTGTACTCGTGATCGGTCCACTTCCAGTGGAAGCGCAGCACCGGGATGCCGTACTGGTCGACGACGGTGGGGTCGATCTCGCAGTAGCAGTCATCGTTCGGGATCTGCTCGCCGCGGCCGCTGAATCCGATCGAGGCGCCGTAGTACCGGCGATAGTCCTCCTTGAGCGATGCGCCGTACCCGCCACCGCCCGGGTAGCGGTGAATGCCGCCCATGAAGCCGGCGCTCGGCACGCCACGCCCGCCATACGTCTCGATGTGATAGCCGCGCGGGAAGTCGAGCTTCGAGTTGTCGAGCCACCACGGCATGTAGATGTGCATCCCGCCCACGCCGTCCTCGTTATGCGGGGGCATGTCCGCCATCTTCGGGATGAACCCGGACACGTCGGTGCCCGTGGTGTCGGTGAGGTACTTGCCGACCGTGCCACTCGAGTTCGCGAGCCCGTTCGGGAACTGCGACGACGTGGAGTTGAGCAGGAGTCTCGCGGTCTCGCACGCGCTCGCCGCGAGCACGACGATCCGGGCGGCGATGTGCCGGTCGGCGCCGGTCTTCTTGTCGATGTAGCTCACCCCGTTCGCGAGGCCGTCCTTCCCGACGGTCACCTCGCGGGCCATCGCGTCGGTGATCAGCGTCAGCCGGCCGGTTTTCTGCGCCGGCGGAATGAGCACGTTCGTCGAGGAGAAGTTGGACGCCGTCATGCAGCCGCGGTTGCACTGGCCGCAATAGTGGCACGGTGCCCGGCCGTTGTGCGGTTTCGTGATGATCGAGAGCCGCGACGGGATGACCGTGATGCCCAGCTTCCTGGCCGCCTTCGTCGCGAGCAGCTCGTAGCAGCGCGGGGTCGGCGGCGGGTGGAAGATACCGTCCGGCTCGTTAGGCAGGTTCTCGACGCTGCCGAAGATGCCGATCAGCTTGTCCACCTCGTCGTACCACGGCTTCACGTCGTCGTACGTGATAGGCCAGTCGTCGCCCAGCCCGTCGCGGCTCTTGCGATTGAAGTCGTGCGGGCCGAAGCGGAGCGAGATGCGCCCCCAGTGGTTCGTGCGGCCGCCGAGCATACGGGCGCGCCACCAGTCGAACTTCGTGCCGGGGGCGGTGGTATACGGCTCGCCGTCGATCTGCCAGCCGCCGATGCAGCCGTCGAACTCACCGAACGGGCGCTCGCGTGTGGAGGCGCCGCGCCGCGGTGAGTCGTACGGCCACTTGAGCATCGCGCCGTCCTTCACCGGATCCCACATCTGGCCGGCCTCGAGCAGCGCGACACGAGCGCCGGCCTTCGTGAGGGTGTAGGCGGCCATGCCGCCGCCGGCGCCCGACCCGACTACACAAACATCGTACGTATTCGAACGAGACTGACTCTGCATTCCCGGTCTCCTTGTCGCACGAACAGAGCGGTGTGGACCGGGTCAATTCTATCCGGTACCGCCGGTTCGCGCGAACCGGGAGAGCGGGTGTCGTCAATATCAGCCGCTACTTCTTCGTGGTGTCAGTGTTCGATGCCTTGTCCTTGGCGGCCTTCAGCGCGTTGTCCTTGATGTCCTGCGCCTTCGTTAGGTGCTCCTGCACCTTGCCGGTGGCCTTCTCGAGCGCGGCACGGAGATCCGGATCCGTGGTGTTCTTGCTCGCATCCTGCAGCTTGTCGAGGACGTCCTTGTGGGCCTTGATCTGGTTGTCGATGTAGGCCTCGTCCCAATCCAGACCGGCCTTCTTGTCGGTGAGATCCTTGACCTCGTCTGACACGTCTTTCATGACGTCCCGGACGTCGTCATCGGCCGTATCCGGAGTCACCTTGAGCTTCGTCGCGAGGGTCTTGCCGTCGCTCAGCATCGTGCGATGGTCGGCTACCATCTGGCGCGCGAACGCCTTCACCGCCGGCGTCGTCGCTTTCCGCTCGGCCAGCTCGCCTTCCCGAATCTCGCCGTTGTTTGCCGCACGTGCGAAGCCGAGGATGGATGCGCTCGTCCATCCGCCCCGCTTGGCGAGACTCCCGGCCGCGGAGTCCACTCGGCGCGCGGCCGTGTCTGTTGCCGCGGCCACATTCGCCACGGCCGTATCGGTGCGTGCCGCTATCGTGTCGCCCGCGTTGCCCTCACGCGTCTTGCATGCCCCCAACGCGAGCACCGCCAATGCGCCGCTCACTGTCGCCTGGATCCTCATGAAGCCTCCGGTTTGCGTGGGCCGCGCGAGCTCCCGCTCGCCGGCATGCTGGCGGGGTGCAAGAGGCGTTCTTGCGACTCGTGTCGGGGCCGGTGGCACGTCGGCGGCGTCGCGGTTGATAATAAACGGCCATTCATTTATGCTGCGCTCCTTCCGAATTGGGGGCAGGACTTGGGCGGGCTCGAGAATCGAGTCGCGCTGGTCGCGGGCGCGACGCGCGGGGCGGGGCGCGGGATAGCCATCGCGCTGGGCGAGCAGGGTGCGACGGTGTATTGCAGTGGCCGGTCGATTCGCGGCCAGCTGGCGAGTGGCGCCGAGCGACCGGAGACCATCGACGAGACGGCCGAGCTCGTGAGCGCAGCCGGTGGACGGGGAATCCCCGTGCGCTGCGATCACACGGTCGATGAGGACGTGCGAGCGCTCGTGGATCGCATACGGCGCGACCACGGGCAGCTCGATGTGCTCATCAACGACGTCTGGGGCGGTGACGCGCTCACCGAGTTCGGCAAGACGTTCTGGCAGGTGAACGTCGCCAACGGCCGACGCATGATCGACCAGGCCATCTGGTCGCACATCCTAACGAGTCATCATGCGGTGCCGCTCATGTTCGATCGTGGCGATCGCGGCACCGGGCTCGTCGTCGAGATCACGGACGGCGATTTCTACGGGTACCGCGGCAACATCTTCTACGACATCGTGAAGTCGACCGTCATTCGGCTCGCGTTCATTCAGGCGCGGGAGCTGCGCAAGCAGGATATCGCGGCGGTCGCGGTGACGCCCGGCTTCCTGCGGTCGGAGTTCATGCTCGAGCATTTCGGCGTCACGGCGGACACGTGGCGCGATGGGGCGAAGAAGGACCCGAACTTCATCGCGTCGGAGTCGCCGCTCTTCGTTGGACGCGGGATCGCCGCGCTGGCGGCGGACCCAGGCGTGAAGGCGAAGGCCGGCAAGGTGTTCGCGTCGTGGACGCTCGCGAACGAGTACCGCTTCACCGACGCCGACGGGTCGCGCCCCGATTGGGGTGCGCACTTCGCGCAGGCGTACGGTGCGCGCTACCGAACGTTCGACGACGACATGTACGCGGCATTCGACGGGCCGGGTGAGGTCTTGTTCGCGGACTGGCCCTGACATGCCGGGAGGGGCAACGTCACGCATGCGGGCGATGCTCCTCCGCGAGCCGTCGCGAATGGCCGAGGGCGTCTCGCCCCTCCATGCTGATGACGTCGCCGTCCCGGTCCCGGGTCGTGCGGATCTGCTCGTGCACGTTTCCGTCTGTGGCGTGTGTCGGACGGATCTGGACATCGTCGAGGGGCGCCTAACGGCGCCCCGATACCCGGTCATCCCGGGCCATCAGGTTGTCGGACGCGTTGCCGGCGTCGGCGATGAAGTCGGTAATTTCCACATCGGCGACCGCGTCGGCGTCGCGTGGATTCACTCGGCGTGTGGGCGGTGCGCCTGGTGTCGCAGCGGACGCGAGAACCTTTGCCCATACTTTCGCTCCACCGGCTGCGACGAGGACGGCGGCTACGCGGAATACGTCGTGGTGCCAGCGGCCTTCGCGCACGTCATCCCGGCGGAGTTGCCTGACGCCAGCGCCGCACCGCTCTTGTGCGCCGGGGCGATCGGCCTGCGATCCCTGCGCCTCACCGGGCTCGTCGATGGCCAGCCGCTCGGCCTCACCGGCTTTGGTGCGTCGGCGCATCTCGTGCTGCAGCTCGCGCGACGTCGCTTCCCGGCGTCGCCGGTATACGTCTTCGCGCGGAATGCTCGCGAACGCGATTTCGCGCGCGAGCTCGGCGCCGCGTGGGCGGGCGACACGTCCGAGGAGCCGCCTGCGCGCATGGCGGCGATCATCGACACGACGCCGGCGTGGAAGCCGGTCGTGAGCGCCCTGGAGCGGCTTCTGCCCGGTGGGCGCCTCGTCATCAACGCGATCCGAAAGTCCCGCGCGGATCAGAGCGAGCTCGAGTCTCTGGATTACGCGAAGCACCTCTGGATGGAGCGCGAGATCAAGAGCGTGGCGAACGTTACGCGCGCTGATGTGCGGGATCTGCTCGCCGAGGCGGCGTCGATGCAGTTGAGGCCATCGGTGGAAGAGATGCCTCTCTCGGCGGCGAACGCGGCGCTCGGACGAGTGGCGCGAGGGGAAGGAGTACGCGGCGCGCTCGTGCTCCGGGTCTAGCGGGCTGTGTGCGACTGCTGCGTGCTGCGAGCTGCTGCTATTCCGGCCCGGCTGTCATTCCGAGCGCGGGTGCCCGAGAAGCGGGCAGGTCAGGAATCGCGATCGTCCCTTTAGAGGGGCCGGCCCCTCGGTCGGGACGACGGCGATTCCTCGCCTTCGCGCCTGCGGCGCTCCGCTCGGAATGACATCGCTAGGCGTGCGGCGCTGCGCTCGGACTCACACCCGCCGCTTGCCGCCTGTTATTCGCCCGGCAACACCACCAACATCTTCTGGTCGACGGGCAGCCGAACCACCAGACGGTCGCCGGGGTGAATCGGAATCGGGCCGCTCGACGGTCTGATCGAACGAGCCAGCAGCCGCGCGACGACGTTCACGTTCTCGCCCCGCGTAGAGATCTCGGGCGGTACGGTCAACGTGTCGGTGCGGCCTGCCGCGACCGTCCCAATGCGAATGGGCTGGTTCCCGGAGAGCACGGCGTACACGTCGGCCTGATCCAGGGACTCGTTGGTGAAATAGAGGTACGCCGGCGGGGGCCCCTGACCCTTGTGGAATGGCCCGCACGCGGCGGCGCCGGCTGCGGCGGCCGCGAATAGCATCAGGCGAACCCGATTCGGGAGTGAGCGATTGCGTGTCATAAGTGCCTCATGAGCCGCGAAGGTGGCGGACGAACCAGTCTTTCGAGAGCCGCGCCACCTCCTCCAGCGTTCCCGGTTCCTCGAACAGGTGTGTCGCGCGTCGAACGATCACGAGCTCCACGGGCGCCGTCATCCGCGCCCTCGCGCGCTCGTTCAACTCGATGACCGGCTCGTCGCGCGAGCCAACGATCAACAGCGTCGGCGCCGTCACGTTAGGCAGCGCCGCCCCGGCCAGGTCGGGGCGGCCGCCTCGTGATACTACCCCTCTCACACGGGTGGGTTCGCGCGCTGCCGCAACGAGCGCCGCGCCCGCGCCGGTGCTCGCGCCGAAGAGCCCGAGCGGCAGCGCGCGCGTGGCGCTCTCCGACGACAGCCAGCGCATGGCGGCCAGCAGTCGCTCCGCCAGGAGCTCGATGTCGAACCGCAGCTCACGCGTTCGGTCATCGATGGCTTCTTCCGCCGGCGTCAGCAGGTCGAGCAGCAGCGTTCCAAACCCGGCGTAGCGCAGCTCCTCCGCGACATAGCGATTGCGCGGGCTGTGACGGCTACTGCCGCTGCCGTGCGCGAACAGGATGATCCCGGCGGCGTTGTCGGGAACCGCGAGGTTTCCGTCGAGCGTCACCGACCCGGCTGGAACGGTGACGCCCGTCTCGCGAGCGGTCAGTGTTCGTGGCGTCGCCGGGTTTCCCATCCCTTCTTCGCTGCCTTGCTTCGCGTGGCCGAGCTCTCACTGTGGCCGCCCTTGCGGCCGCCCCGGCGAGCAGGCTCGTGATTTTCGTGTCGCCCGCGACCGGAGCCCGATTTCTTGCCGCCGTGCGACATCGCGTTCACGGTGGCCCAGGCGCGGCGCTCCGCCTCACGGTCCGATAGGCCACGCTGTTCATACCCTTGCTCGATATGCTCGGCCTGGCGTTTCTGTTTGTCCGTGTATGCGCTCTTGTCTCCTCGTGGCATCTCCACCCTCCATGGTGCTGCTCGCTGACAGCGATCGCTTCGTGAGATGCGTGCTCTACGCCGATCGCTTCGATGAATCTGGATCTATCAATCGAGCAACGCGTGTGCCGGGTGGATGTGTGGTAGCCGGGTTTCCACCTTTCACGCGCGCCAGGTTGCTTGCGGCGCCATGAACAGCGAGGTCAAGCGATGCCCTCTCGCGATCACCTCGGCGGCGTTCGCGCCAACCTCGGCTGCGGTGGTGCCTAACGAGCGACGGCCGGAGTCGTGATGCGCCAGCGGACCTTGCCGCCGAGCGGGTCGCGGGCGAGCGCGTACGATCCCCCGGCCGGGCGAAGCTCGAGGCGCTGCAGTGTGCCATCCGGCAGGGCGAACAGACCGGTAACGGGGCCGGCCGGCGCTCCGGGCGCGGCGAAGACCCGCAGCTCGACGTCGCTCCAGTTCATGGCCGCCGTGTGCTGCGCGACCGCGATGTGCGGGATCACCGCGTTCTGTCTGACCAGTAGCACGATGGGGATCTGGTTCGAGCGGATGTCGTGCCATGCCGCCCCGGGGTACGCACGCCCCGTCTGGTAGTCCACCCACGTCCCCGGCGGCAGGTACACCCGGCGATGGCCGGCGTTGTCGAAGAGCGGTGCGACGAGCAAGTCGGAGCCGAAGAAGTACTCGTCGTCGATGAGCCACGAGGTCGGGTCATCGGGGTACTCGAAGAAGAGCGTCCGCATCATCGGGAAGCCCTTCTCCGACGACGCCATCGCCTGAGCATAGATGTACGGCATGAGTGCGTACTTCAGCTCGATGGCGCGCCGGAAGTCGACGACGAAGGCCGAGTCGTACTCCCACGGCTCGCGTGGCGGCGCGCCGTGCGTGCGCGTGTGTGATGAGAGCGCGCCAAAGGGCGCCCACCGGCGGTAGAGCTCTCGCGGCGACCGGTTGACGAAGCCGCCGATGTCGTGGCTCCAGTAGGTGAACCCCGACAGGCCTAACGAGAGCCCGCCGCGCAGCGTCGCCGCCATCGCCGAGTTCGTGTTCTCGGCGTCGCCCCCCCAGTGCACCGGGTAGCGCTGGCTTCCGGCCCACGCACTCCGCCCCCAGATAATGCCCGCCCCCGTGACTTGTTTCGTGATCTCCCAGGCTGCCCTGTTGTATCGAACGGGATAGAGGTTGTGCTCGTACCACCCGGTGCGTCCGGAGGCGTAGAGACCGGTGAGCGGCGCGCCCTCGCCGAAATCCGCCTTGATCACGCCGACGCCCATGCCAAGGAGGCTCTGGAGCTTGCCCTGGTACCAGTGCACGGCGGTGGGGTTGCTGAAGTCGAGCGTCGCATCCTCCCCACCGATCACACCGGCCTCGTTGCGAACGGCGAGGCCGCCGCGAAAGAGCTCGTCCCAGATCTTGTTGCGGCGCGTGAAGTAGGTGTACTGCCAGAGGCTCACGTGAAAGCCGTTCCGCGCGAGATCCGCGATCATGGCGCGCGGGTTCGTGAAGCGCGTCGTCGAGAACTCGTAATTGCTCTGCCAGTCCGTCTCGAACCAGCCCGTGTCGAGGTGGAGCACGTCGCTCGGGATGCGGTACTGGCGAAGCTTTGCCGCGACGTCCCGCACTTCCGCCTCCGTCTTGTAGGTGATTCGGCTCATCCAGAGGCCGAACGACCAGAGTGGAGGAACGGGGCTGCGCCCCGTGAGCGCGGTGTATTCGCTGAGGATGTCCTTGGGCTGGCCGAGAAACACGAACAGGTCGAGCACGTCGTCGCCGGCGTAGATGACGGTGTGCTGGTCGAAGTCGTGACCGAAATCGAACGTGACGGGGGCGCTCGTGTGCACGAACATGCCGTACCCGTTGCTGCTCAGGAAAAACGGGATCGCCTTGTACTGACGGTAGTTCTGCACGCCCTGACCGTCGCGCAGGTACATGACCATCTTCTGCCCGCGCTTGTCGAGCCGCGTGAACGACTCGCCGGTTCCGAAGATCTTCTCGTCGTGCTGCAGCTCGAAGGTGGCGGCGGCACTCCGGCCGAGGTCCCGTGCTCGCCGGACGAACGAGAAGGGCGTGTATGGCTGGAAGGACGCCGGGTCGCCTAACGTTTGCGTCCGGGTGAGCAGCTTGCCGGCGGAGTCGTACAGCTCGACGTGCCACGGGTTCCGGATGAGTCGGAGCTCGCCGAACGGGCCGCGATACCGTACGACGCTGTCGCCGGCCTCGACGTGCCACGAGCGGTCGGTTGGCACCGGGCCGGCGAGCATGAGCGAGTCGGTGTCGCGGCGCGCTTCAGGCGGCAGGTCGCGCGTGAAGAACCGCAGCCGCACGGTGCGCGGGCTGACGAAGGTGATCTCGAAGGGCAGGGTGGGGTCGCGGTCGTACTCGGTGCCGGGGAACTCGGTGGCCTCCGCGCGCGAGTAGCCCACATCCATCTTGTTGAAGGAGTAGCTCGGCTGGCGGGTGTAGCGGTCCCACTGGAGGAGACCGGCGCCGGTGGAGGCGTCGAACCGCGTGACGCGGCTGGCGACGAAGTGGAGCTGGTCGGGTTTCTCGAAGTCTTCGCTGATGTCGACGAGGTCGCCGACGATCTGCGGCTGGGCCGCGGCGTGGGGGGCGGTCTGGGCGGCTGTCGTGGTCGGCCTAACGAGAATGCCGATCGTCGAGATGCCGATCAGGGCCATTCGCAGATCGTGCATGGGCATCGCAGTCCCCTCGCCTGTGCTGAATGCTCGTCATCACGAGCCCCGAGAGACGGCAGAGGGCAGCGCACTGAAGCCAGCAGTGGGCGGTGGGCAGTGAGAAGAAGGCAGACGTGAAACGCGATGCGTGGCGCCCTCTCTGCCGTCTGCCCACTGCTGTCTGCCGTCTGCCCGCTTCAGTTCTCTGCCGTCTCCTGCCTCACACGGCTCGTTGCGCAGAAGATCCTGACGTGGCGACCCTACGGTTTCTCCAGATCGCGAATCCAGATGTTGCGGTACCGCACCTTCGTCCCATGATCCTGCAGCGACATCGGCAGCCGGTCCTCATGCTTCTCGTACGGCGGCCGCTTCTGGTGGGCCGTCGGACCCGACAACACGACGTTGTCCTGCACGAGCACCCCGTTGTGCAGGACCGTGAACCGCGCCGGACTCGTGACCTTGCCCGCCGCGTCGAATCGCGGGCGATGGAAGATGATGTCGTAGGTCTGCCACTCGCCCGGCGGGCGACTCGCGTTCACGAGAGGCGGGAACTGTCCGTAGATCGCCGCCGCCTGGCCGTCCGGATACGTCCTGTTCTCGTATGAGTCGAGCACCTGCACCTCGTACCGTCCCATGAGGAAGACGCCGCTGTTCCCGCGCTCCTGGCTTTCTCCCACGGCCGGGAGCGGGGCCATCCACTCGACGTGTAGCTGGGCATCGCCGAACGCGTCGCGGGAGACGATCCCGCCAGCACCAGGCACCACCTCTACATACCCATTCTCGACCTTCCACCCGGGCGCACCGCCGCCCTCCTTCTGCCATCGAGTGAGGTCGTCGCCGATCAGCACCGTCGCATCCGCCGGCGGCGCGACCGTCCACGTGTCCGCCGGCGGCTTCACGACGCGAGGTTGCGGGCGGTCGGTGGAGTGAATGGGCCACCGCGTGGATGGCTGGGCGTTGGCGTCAGGCATGATGACTGTGACGAGCGCCGCACTGGCGATGCCAATCGAGACGACGCGCCGAATGAGGAGGGCCATAGAATGTCGTTTGGGAGAATCGGGCGAAGGTCCGACATTGATCGACCGGGCCATCAGAATCAAGTTTGCGTCCACTTGAACCGATAGGGAATCGGGAATGGGGAATCGGGAATCGGTGAGCCGGCGCACTTTTCTCGAGCGTGGCGCCGTGAGCGGGATCGGGCTTGGCGTCGCCTCGTTGATCGCACGTGGGCTTGGGGTGCCGAGTGCCGACGCCATGGTGGTCGATGTGGTCGATGGTGCGTTAGGCATCGGGGATCCGGCGCTCGAAGCCAACGGGTCGCAGCGGGCGCAGACGCTCACGCTGTCGAACGCCGCGATTGCCGCGCAATGGAGCGTGGACGCCGGGCGCCTGCATTTCCTGAAGCTCGCCGAGCCGAACGGCGCCGTGCTGCGAGTTCCGGATGACGTCTTCACGATCATCCTCGGCGACGGCGAGCCAATCCGCGCGAGCGAGATGCGCGTGGTCGCCACTCCGCGCGTCGGGGCGATCGCGACCGCCGCAGGCGCGTCCCGGCTCGCCGAGCGGTTACCGGGTCGTGAGGTCACGGTGCAGCTCGAGGATTTCGCGCGGCGGCTCGCGGTGAGCTGGCGCGCCGAGCTGCGCGACGGCGCGCGATACATCCGGCAGGAGCTGACGGTCCGATCGTCGAAGGACATTCGTGTTCGCGAGATCGTCCTCGTCGATCTTCCGGCGCTCGCGGCGACGATCATTGGAAGCGTGAAGGGGAGCCCGATCATCATCGACCGATGGTTCGCATCGGCCGAGCATCCGCTGGCCGTGAACGCGGTCGATGGCGCGCGGGTCCGATCGTCGATCGTGCGGGAATTGCCGCTGCGCCCGTCTACCACGCTGCAGCTCTCGTCGGTGATCGGGACGACCCGCGCGGGACAGCTCCGCCGTGATTTCCTCGCGTACCTGGAACGGGAACGTGCGCGTCCGTACCGGCCGTTCCTGCACTACAACTCGTGGTACGACCTCGGCTACTTCTCGAAGTTCAACGAGCCCGAGGCGCTCGCGGTGATCAGGGCGTTCGGCGAGGAGCTGGAGCGGAAGCGCGGCGTCGAGCTGGACTCGTTCCTGTTCGACGACGGGTGGGACGACCCGAAGACACTATGGGGGTTTCACAGTGGATTCCCGCGGGGCTTCTCGGGCGTGCGCGAAGCAGCTGCGCGCTACGGCGCGGCCCCGGGCGTCTGGCTGTCGCCGTGGGGCGGCTACGGCAAGCCGAAGCAGGATCGCCTAACGAACGGCAAGGCCAAGGGGTTCGAGACGAACGCCGGCGGCTTCGCGCTTTCCGGACCGGTGTACTATCGTCGGTTCCTGGACACCTGCCTGACGATGATCCGCCGCTACGGCGTGAACCAGTTCAAGTTCGACGGCACGGGCAACGCCGACCGCGCGTTCCCGGGCAGCGCGTTCGGCAGCGACTTCGAGGCGGCGATCGCGCTCATCGAGACGCTCCGCCGGGAGAAGCCGGACCTGTACGTGAACCTCACGACGGGCACGTATCCGTCGCCGTTCTGGCTCCGCTGGGCGGACTCGATCTGGCGCGGCGGTGAGGACCACGAGTTCGCCGGCATCGGATCGAAGCGCCAGCAGTGGATCACGTACCGGGACGCGGACACGTACGCCAACGTCGTCAGGCGCGGACCGCTCTTCCCGATCAATTCGCTGATGCTGCACGGGCTCATCTTCGCCCGATCGGCGAAGAACCTTCAGATCGATCCGCAGAACGATTTCCCGTCGGAGGTGCGCTCGTACTTCGGCACGGGGACGCAGCTCCAGGAGATGTACATCACGCCCGCGCTGCTCGACACGGCGAACTGGGACGTGCTCGCGGGGTCGGCGAAGTGGTCGCGACGCAACGCGGCCACGCTCGTGGACACGCACTGGATCGGCGGCGATCCGGCCGTGCTGCAGCCGTATGGTTGGGCGTCGTGGTCGCCGCGCGGCGGGATCATCACCATCAGGAACCCGAGCGACAGGGTGCAGGCGATTGGGATCGACGTACAGGAGGCATTCGAGCTGCCGCCGGATGCCCCGCGGCTGTTCAAGTCGCGGAACGCGTTCCCGGCAGGCCGCGGGCGCATGGTCCCGAGTCAGTTCATCAAGACACAGTCGCAGCGCATCGATCTGCAGCCGTTCGAAGTCCTGACGTTGGAATTGACGCCCTAGGCGCGTTCGATTTCCGATTCCCTATTCCCGATTCCCGACAGATGCGGCTGACATCGCTCGACTGGATCATCGTCGTCGTATCCATCATCGTCTCGTTCATTCCCGCGATCGTGCTCGCACGACGCGCCGGGTCGAGCACGGCGGAGTTCTTTACGTCGGGGCGAGCGGCGCCGTGGTGGCTGATCGGTGTGTCCATGGTCGCGACGACCTTCAGCACCGACACGCCGAACCTCGTCACGAACATCGTTCGCACCGGTGGCGTCGCCGGCAACTGGGCCTGGTGGGCCTTCCTGCTCACCGGCATGGCCACGGTGTTCTTCTACGCGCGACTCTGGCGTCGCTCCGGCGTGCTCACCGATCTCGAATTCTACGAGATCCGGTACTCCGGAAGGCCCGCGACCTTCGTCCGCGGGTTCCGCGCCCTGTACCTGGGCCTCTTCTTCAACTGCGTGATCATGGCGACGGTGAACCTCGCTGCCGCGAAGATCGCGAACGTGTTGTTAGGCTGGCCGATGGCGAAGACGCTGCTCGTCTGCGCGCTGCTCAACGTCGCGTTCGCGGCGACGTCGGGGCTCTGGGGCGTGCTCGTCACCGACTTCATTCAGTTCGGCATCGCGATGACCGGCTCGGTCGCGGCGGCCGTCTATGCCGTTAGGCAGCCACAGGTCGGTGGGCTCGCGACGCTGTTCGCCAGGTCGGACCTGAAGACGCTCGCCCTCGTCCCCGACTTCGGCGACTGGAGCGTGGCTCTCGCCGTCATGATCATCCCACTCACCATCCAATGGTGGTCGGTCTGGTATCCGGGGGCGGAGCCGGGCGGTGGCAGCTACATCGCCCAGCGCATGCTCGCCGCGAGGACGGAGAAGGACGCGCTCGGCGGCACGCTGTTCTTCAACTTCGCACACTACGCGCTGCGTCCGTGGCCGTGGGTCGTCGTGGCACTCGCGTCGATTCTCGTGTTCCCGACGCTCGACGATATCCGACGCGCCTTCCCGTACGTGGATGCGTCGCTCATCGGACACGACATGGCGTATCCGGCGATGCTCACCTTTCTCCCGGCGGGCCTGCTGGGGCTCATGGTGGCGGGACTGCTCGCCGCCTACGTCTCGACGATCTCGACGCACCTCAACTGGGGCACGTCGTACATCGTGCACGACTTCTACCGGCGCTTCATGAAACCGGGAGCCGACGAGCGTCACTACGTGCTCGTCGGGCGCCTCGTGACGGGCGGGCTCATGGTCCTCGCCAGTGCGCTGACGTTCGTGCTCACCACGGCTCAGGCCAGCTTCAACCTCCTGTTGTCGGTCGGCGCTGGTACCGGGCTGATCTACCTGTTGCGCTGGTACTGGTGGCGCATCAACGCGTGGAGCGAGATCGCCGCCATGGTGAGCTCGTTCGTCGTCGCCGTCGGGTTCTTCGTTGCCCAGAAGAACGGCGCGACGATTGCTACTGCCACGTCGCTGCTCATCACGATCGCGGTGACGACGGTCGTGTGGGTGGCGGCGACGTACCTGACGGCACCGACCGCTCGGGCCACGCTCGTATCGTTCTACCGACTGGTGCGCCCGCCTGGTGCTGGCTGGAACCCGGTTCGCGCGGACGCCGGTGTGGGGCCGTCGCCTGACAGCATCGCACAATCGCTCCTCGGATGGGTTCTGGGATGTCTCGTGGTCTACGCCGCGTTGTTCGGGTCGGGAAGCTATCTGTACGGTCGGACCGCGCAGGGGGTCGCGTGGACGGTGGTGTTCGTCGTCGCGTGTGCGGGGCTTATTCGCTTGATGGCACGGCTGTGGCGCGAGCCGGAGCTGGGGCGTTAGGCCTTCTGTCATTCCTCGCCTCCGCCCCTGCGGCGCTGCGCTCGGAATGACCAGCAAGGCCGTCATTCTCGCCCGCGGGCTCGGCAAGCGGATGCGGCAGGCGGACGAGCGGGCAACGATCGACGCCCAGCAGGCAGCCGTCGCCGATCAGGGCATCAAAGCAATGATTCCCATCGGCAGGCCGTTCCTCGACTACGTTCTGAGCGCGCTCGCGGACGCCGAGTACCGTGACGTTTGCCTCGTCATCGGGCCGGAGCACTCCGCCGTGCGCGACTACTACGAACGAGCCGACCGGCTCGACCGCGTCCGCCTCACGTTCGCGATCCAGGAGCGCCCCATCGGAACGGCCAACGCCGTGCTTGCCGCCGAGCCGTTCGCAGGCGACGACCGCTTTCTCGTGATGAACGCCGACAACTACTATCCGGTCGCGGCCTACGCGGCGCTGCGCGCTCTGGGCGAGCCGGGGCTCATCGCGTTCGATCGAACCGCGCTCATTGCCGACGGACACATTCCTCCGGAGCGGATTCTCAAGTTCGCGCTCCTCGACATCGACGACGATGGTTATCTCCGACGCATCGTGGAGAAGCCCGACGAAGCAACGGCGCACGCGATGGCCGGCGTGCGTGCGGTGAGCATGAACCTCTGGTGTTTCGACGCGGGTATCTTCGACCCATGCCGGACGGTCGCGCCGTCGCCGCGGGGCGAGCTCGAGCTTCCCTTTGCGGTCCAGCATGCGATCGACGCGTACGGTCGCCGTTTCCGCGCCGTTCCGATGGCGGCGCCCGTGCTCGATCTTTCCAGCCGCGGTGACATTGCCGGAGTCGCGGAGCGACTCTCGGGTCTCGAGGTCAGACTCTGAGAAGGGGGATTACAGTCGTGCGGGATGCAGGAGGCGCGAACGCGCTCGATGAACGGCTCGCGCTCGCGGGGATCTCGGACGAAGAGGTTCGACGAAAGGCTCGCATGTTCGCCCGCGCGTCGGCGGCGCTCGCGCGCCGGCCCACGCTGAGGCTGTGGGTACCCGGCCGCATCGAGTTCCTCGGCAAGCACACGGACTATGCTGGTGGCCGAAGTCTCGTGTGTACGGTGGAACGTGGGTTCGTGGTGGTCGCGGCGGCGCGAAATGACCGGTTGGTTCGCATCACCGATGTGGTGTCGAACGAGCAGGTAGAGATCGAGCTGAGCCCGTCGCTCGCCCCCGTTGACGGTGCGTGGGCGAACTACGCGATCACGGTCGTGCGGCGCATCGCGCGCAACTTTCCCGGGCCGTTGCGTGGCGCGGACATCGCGTTCGCGAGCGACCTCCCACCCGCGGCGGGCTTGAGCAGCTCGAGCGCCCTGGTCGTCGCGACATTTCTCGCGCTCTCGGACCTGAACGCGCTCAGTGCGCACGCCGAGTATCGGCGCGCCATTGCGAGTGCCGACGATCTCGCCGGCTATCTCGGCGCGGTGGAGAACGGCGCGCGGTTCCGTACCCTCGAGGGTGATCGCGGCGTCGGCACGTTCAGCGGGAGCCAGGACCAGACGGCGATTCTCTGCTCGCGCGCGGGCGGGCTGGTTCAGTATTCCTTCGCGCCCGTGCACTTCGAGCGCACGGTGCCGCTGCCGCAGGATCACGTGTTCGTCATTGGCGCGAGCGGCGTGCTGGCGGAGAAGACCGGCGGGGCCCTCGAGCTGTATAATCGTCAGGCGCGCCGCGTTTACGGGCTGCTCGCCCGTTGGCGCGCCGCAACGGGGCGCGATGACGCCACGCTCGCGGCGGTGCTCGCGTCGTCTCCCGATGCGCTCCAGCGTCTGCGGGCGATCGTGCGCGACCCGGCCACGAGTGTGGGGAGCGACGCGTTCGATGTGACGGATCTCGTGACGCGTCTCGACCAGTTCGCGGCGGAGGCGCTGGAGATCATCCCGGCAGCCGGCGATGCGCTGGAACGTGGTGACCTGCGTGCCCTCGGCGAGCTCGTGGATCGGTCGCAGCGCGGGGCTGAGGTGCTGTTGGGGAATCAGGTCCCCGAGACGATGCATCTCGCCCTCTCGGCGCGCTCGTTAGGTGCCGTTGCGGCGTCGGCGTTCGGGGCCGGTTTCGGGGGCAGCGTGTGGGCGCTCGTCCGGCGTGACGACGTCGAGCGATTTACGGCCTGCTGGAAGGAGCACTACCTGGCACGGTTCCCGGCGCATGCCGACCGCGCGACGTTCTTCGTGACGTCGGCGGGGCCGGCGGCGATGACACTTTAGCCTGGATTACCGCCCAGATGGCATCCAGAAATAGGGAAACTGATCATACGGAAACGGCTGACCAAACGGAGGATTTCTTTTCTCGAGTTTCGAACGAGTGTTCCAGTCCATTTCAATCCGTTGGGTCAGCAGTTTCAGTTTGATCCGTTCCCTTTTTTCTGGATGCCGTGCCGGGACCGCTTGGCGTTAGGCATTGACTCGGACCAGGATTCTCGCTCGTTTGATTGGTATCGAACACAACACACCCCAGGGCTCTTTCACACGGGAGCGAGCTGTGAACGTCATTCGTGTTTTCTCCGGAACCTGCGTCATCGCCGGACTCATCGCCGCCTGCCACAAGGCGCCTCCCGCCGACGAGCACATGGCGCACATGGCGTCGGGCGACCTCAGCGCCCCGCATCCCGTGGCCAGTGGAATGCAGGGGACGGCCGGGATTCCGGCGAGTGCCAACAATGCCCAGGCGCGTGTGGCCGCGAGCCCGCGACACGGCGAGTGGGTGAAGATCGCGTGGGAGCCCGGGTCGAGCGATTCGCTCATGGCGTGGATCGTCTACCCGTCCACGTCGCGCGCGAAGACGCCTGTCGTGGTCGTGGTGCACGAGATCTTCGGGCTGCAGACATGGGTGCGTGGCGTGGCGGACCAGGTCGCGGCCGACGGGTTCATCGCGATCGCGCCCGACCTCCTCTCACGCGTGCGTGGTGGCCCGAGCACCGAGGAACTTTCCGGTGATTCGGCGCGCAAGCTGATTCAGGGCGTGAACACCGCCGAGCGGAACAAGGGAATCGATGCCGCCGCGCG
Source organism: Gemmatimonadaceae bacterium (assembly GCA_036274195.1). Lineage (GTDB taxonomy): Bacteria > Gemmatimonadota > Gemmatimonadetes > Gemmatimonadales > Gemmatimonadaceae > JAJKIV01. The sequence goes on from DASUGD010000209.1 coordinate 27,296, forward strand.
TTATGCGATGTCGCAGGCATCCGCCGCGCCGAAGTATGCAGTCATCGGCTACTGCTGGGGCGGGAGCACGGTCTGGGCGCACGCGGTCAACGGGGGAATCAACGGCTTCTCCGGCGGTGTCGCGTACTACGGAACGCCGTACATGAACGGGCCGCAGCCGATCGCCGACTCACTGGCGAAGATCACGAAGCCGGTGATGCTGCTGAGCGGTTCGAAGGATCAGCGGATCGGGGCGGCGATGCCGGCGATCGATTCGATGATGAAGGCGCTCAAGAAGGATTACAGCGGGACGAACTACGACGGTGCGGTGCACGGCTTCCTTCGCGCGCAGGACGACCCGAAGCAGGCGCGCGATGAGGCGGAGGAGAAGGCGAACCTCGCGGCGACGAAGGATGCGTGGCCGAAAACCATCGCGTTTCTGAAGAAGAATCTCGGAGTCAAGTAAGGGAATCGGGAATAGGGAATCGGGAATCGAAACCCTCGGGATGTTTCTCTCTAAACGAGAGGCATCCCGAGGGTTCTGCTATTCCCGATTCCCGATTCCCTCTAGACAGCGAAAACCTCGTACGCCGCCTTGAGTGACCTCAATGGTTCGGGATCTGTAGGCACGAATTCGTGCGCGACGAATCCCGTGTAGTTCGTATCGGCGATCGCGTTGGCGATCGCGCGCCAGTTGAGCTCCTGCTTCCCGTCCAGCTCGTGCCGGCCCGGGACGCCGCCCGTGTGGAAGTGGCCAATGTAGGCGACGTTGTCGCGGATCGTGCGGATCACGTCCCCTTCCATGATCTGCATGTGGTAGATGTCGTAGAGCAGCTTCACGCGCGGCGAGCCGACGCCCTTCATGACCTCGACGCCGAACGCCGTGTGGTCGCCCTGGTAGTCCTTGTGGTCGACCTTGCTGTTCAGGAGCTCCACGCACACCGTGACGCCGTGCTGCTCCGCCAGCGGCTTGATCTTGGACAGCCCCTCGATCGACGCCGCGATCCCGGCCGCGTCGGGCTTGCCGGCGCGGTTGCCGAACATCGCGATGACGTTAGGCACCCCGTGCTGCGCGGCGAGCGGAATCGTGCGCTCCAGCTCCGCGAGCAGCATCGCATGGTTCGCGCGGTCGTTGAAGCCCGTGCTGAGGAAGTCCTTGCGGTCCGTGGGGTAGCCCATCGAGCACACGAGCCCCGCGTCGCGTGCCACATCCCATTCGTCAGGCTGCAGCAGGTCGATGCCGGCGAGCCCGATCCCCTTCGCCGCCTTGGCGAGTTCCGGGAGCGAGAGCTTGCCGTAGGTCCATCGGGCGACGGACTGTTTGATGGGCCTCGCGGTGGGATGAGGGATGAGGGACGAGGGATGAGGGACAACAAGCGCGCCGAGTGCCGCCAAGCTGCCAGCAACGAAGTCACGACGGGATGGGAGGTTTGGCTCCCGGTTCCCGGCTGCCGCTTCCCGTGGTTCCTCTTCCCTCATCCCCCATCCCTCTTCCCTCATAAGCCCAACCTCGACAGGTAGTCGTAGCTCACCTTGATGTCCTCGATCGGCGACTTCGGGTTGTCGTTCTCGACCAGGAAATGCTCGATCCCTGCCTCACGACGCTTCGCGAAAATGCGGTTCCAGTCGATCGTGCCCTTACCCACGTCGGTTATCCCGCCGGAGCCCGTCATGTCCTTCACATGCACGAGCGGAAATCGTCCGGGCCACTTCGCGAAGTAGGCCAGCGGGTCCTGCCCACCCTTCGTGATCCAGTACAGGTCCATCTCCATCTTCACGAGCTTGGGATCGCACTCGTCGAGCAGGATGTCGTAGCCCATCTCGCCGCTCGGGAACTTCTTGAACTCGAAGTCGTGGTTGTGGTAGGCGAAGCGGAGGCCGACGCGCTGCAGCTGGTCGCCGATCTTGTTGAGGTCCGCCCCGATTCGATGCCAGTCATCGGCGCTCTTCCGAATCGACTCGTCGATCCATGGACAGACGATGATCCCGTTGCCTAACGTCTGGCACTCATCGACGACGGCCGGCAGGCTGTTCTTGAGCCGGTCGAGCGGGATGTGACTGGACGGGGACGTCAGCTTGTTCTCGCCGAGCCATTTGGCCACGGTTTTCGCGCTCTTGTCGAACAGCCCGGCGAACTCCACCTCGCGATACCCGACGCCGGCGACCTGCTGCAGCGTGTACTTCACGTCCTTCTGCATGAGGTCCCGCACGGTGTACAGCTGGAGCCCGATGGGCTGTGGCGACAATCGGGAGTCGAAACCGGAGACGAGGGACTCGGCCGACTTCGGAATGAGCGTCGCCGCGATACCGGCCGCCGCGACGCCGAGAAATCCACGCCGACTCACCTGAGCCACACCTAACGTATCACCTGTCGCCGAGTCCCCAGTTCCCAGTTCCCGGTCCCGGTTGTTTCGACCCATTGTCCGCTCCAAGGATAGTGGCCTGCGTAGAGCTATCGGCGGGCGGGCGCTTCGTCAACGTCCGTCATGGTCCGTCGGAACGTGCCTCGTGTCGTCGCGCGCGTCAGGGCCTCGTGGACTGGTTCGAGCCGCATTGACACGGCTTGCCCACCCTCCGACGTTGGACGGGCCGAAGTGCCCATCGTCTTCGCTCTCGCCCCTAAACGATACCCCCATGGCACTACTTCTTTCCGCTCGATTCGTGCTGCTCGCGGCGCTGCAGGCGCAGCAGCCCGGGCCGACCGTCCCCGAATCGCCGATCGCACGAGTGGTCATCACGCCCACGACTCGCGAGGTGACCGCTGGCGACACCGTGCGGTTCACCGCCGAAGCGCATGATGCCAGCGGTCGAACGATCGACAACGCCATCATTCGTTTCGTCGCACGCGGCGGGGAAGGGGAGGGCGAGATCGATTCCACGGGGACGCTGATCGCCAGCTCGGTCGGCAAGATGCCCATCAACGTCGTCGCGCTCGTTCCGGGAACGCGGCCCAAAGTGCAGCCGCTCGACATCCGCATGGTGCCTGGACCGGCGAGCCGCGTCGAGATTCGGTCGGCGGTCCGCAAGATCGTGGTTGGGCAGCAGGTCCGGATGTCGGCCCTGGCATTCAGCAAGGTCAACGACCGGGCGCGCGACGCTATCCGCTGGTCGAGCAGCGCACCTAACGTGGCGCGCGTGGACACCGACGGTATCCTGACGGCGGTCTCGCCAGGCAAGGCGACACTCACGGCTCAGGCGGGGTCGGCGCGCGGCACGAGGGCGGTGGAGGTGCTGTCGGGCACGCTCACCGGATTGGCGATCACGCCGGCCAGGCCAAAGGCGCGTCAGGGCGACGTCATTCGGTTCAAGGTCTCGGCGAAGGACGCGGCCGGGCGCGAGGTCGCGGGGCTCACGCCGACCTGGTTCGTGTCGCCCGGCAACGGCCAGTTGGACGAGGACGGCGCCTTCGTCGGCTACGAGCCGGGAGACTACCTCGTGACCGCGAACCTCGGCAGCAAACAGGCGAGCACGGTGGTTCACCTCGAGCCGCGCGACGTTAGGCGGTCGGTCACGGTCGTCGGCCGCCTGCCGAGGACCGAGTTCCCGACCTCCGAGGTCTGGATCCACCCGAACGGGAAGGTCGCCTACCTCGGGACGCATGGCGGAGGCGACCGCGTCTACGCCATCGACATCACCAACCCGGCGGATCCGAAGATCGTCGACTCGATCGTCGTCAACACGCGTCTCGTGAACGACATGCAGACAACGGCCGACGGCAGCTACATGGTGCTTACGCGCGAGGGTGCCGCGGACCGCAAGAACGGGATCGTCATCGCCGACACGCGGGATCCCCTTCACCCGAAGCAGATCGCGGACTTCACCGATGGCGTCACCGGCGGTGTGCACTCCGTTTACCTCTACGAGAATCCGACGTACGGCAAGTTCGTGTTCCTCACGAACGACGGAACGGGCGCGATCGATGTCATCGACATCAATGACCCCGCCAAGCCGAAACGCGTGACGGAGTTCAAGACGAACCGCCCGGATCCTGCCCGGTACGTCCACGACCTCGACATCCACGATGGGCTGCTGTACGCGAGCTACTGGAACGACGGCCTCGTGATTCTGGATATCGGCAACGGCAAGTGGGGTGGCCGTCCGGACAAGCCGGTGATGGTGTCGCAGATGAAGTACGACCTCGACTCGCTGTACGCCGAGGTGGAGGCAGTGTCCGGCGCGGGCTTCACGCGCGGGACGCATACGGCGTGGCGCCAGCGCGATGGCCACTACGTGTTCATCGGCGACGAGGTCTATCTCAACGGCCCGATCGAGGGCGCCAAGGACGCCTCGTCGAGCCGCATGTATGGTACGCTGCAGGTGATCGACGTCAGCGACATCGAGCACCCGAAGTCGGTCGCGTGGTATGTGCCGGAAAATGGTGGTGTACACAACTACTGGGCCGTCGGCGATACGCTGTACATGGGCGCGTACGACGCGGGGTTCCACGTGTTCGACATCTCGGGCGAGCTCCGAGGCGACCTGCGCGAGCAGGGGCGTGAGATGGCCTCGCTCAACACGGCCGACATGAACGGGAACACGAAGAACGCCGCGTTCACGTGGGGCGTCGTGGTCAACCCCAAGGATGGCCTCGCGTACGTGAACGACTTCAACAACGGGCTCTGGGTCGTCCGCGTGAATCCGAAGCCTAACAAGGTGGTCCCGTGATGCAGTCGAGCGGAGCGCGCAGCTGGCTGCTGGCTGTTGGTGCTGGCGGCTGGCTGATGCTGGCTGCGTTGCCGTCGGCTGCGCAGCAGCCAGCTGGCACCCGGCGTCAGCCGGCGGCCGCCACGAGCAGCCAGCCACAAGCTCCCGACAAGGACTATCTGGTTCTCGTGGCGAGCGAGGGCAACGACCGCATCTCGCTCGTCAGGTTCGGACCGGCCGGCGCGAGCGTCGAGCGCGTGTCGAAGATCGGACGCAATCCCACGGAGCCGGTCGGGCCGCACGGGATCGCCGTCTCGCCAGACGGCCGCTACTACTTCGTCTCCACCGCCCACGGCGTTCCCAACGGCGCGCTGTGGAAGTTCACCACCGCCGGAGACTCGCTCAAAGGCACGGTGACGCTCGGGATGTTCCCGGCGACGTTGCAGGTCTCGCCCGACGGGCTCTTCGCCTACGTCGTGAACTTCAACGTCTACGGCGAAATGAAGCCGTCGTCGGTGTCGGTGGTCTACGCCGACGACATGGCGGAGGTCGCGCGGATCGTGACCTGTACGATGCCACACGGGTCGCGGCTCAACCGCGATGGCACGAAGCACTACTCGGCGTGCATGATGGATGACGCGCTGGTGGAGATCGATACGAGACGGCTTGCCGTGACGCGATACTTCGTGCTGAAGAAGGGCAGCGAGAAGGGCGTTGCCGGCGCGCCGGCGGGAACCGGGAACAGACAACAGGGAAGCGGCGGCGACCACGCCGGGCATGGGATGGCGGTGCCGAAGCCGGGCGACGTGTCGTGTTCGCCCACCTGGGCCCAACCGTCCGCTGACGGGTCGAAGGTCTATGTGGCGTGCAACAAGTCGAGTGACGTCGTCGAGATCGACGTCCCCACGTGGGCCATGACCCGGCGGTTCCCGATGGGGCCGGGGGTGTACAACCTCGCGGCGTCGCACGACGGCAAGCTGCTCGTTGGAACCAACAAGCGCGGCCAGTCGGTGTCCGTCGTCGACCTCGCCAGTGGCAGGGAACTCGCATTGCTGCCCACGAGGCGGAAAGTGGCGAGCGGCGTCGTCATTTCGCCTGACGACCGCTACGCCTTCGTGACCGTCGAGGGGATTGGCTCGGAGCCGGGGACGGTGGAAGTGATCGACCTACGTGCGTTGCGAACGGTCGCGGTCGTCGACGTCGGACAGCAAGCCGGAGGGATCGACTTCTGGAAGACGGTGCCATTGGCGGCGCACTGACGCCCTGGCGCAGCATCACGCTGCGGTTTGCACGTTAGGCGGCCTCGACGGTACCCGGTCGAGGCCGCTTCTTTTCCCCTTCACTCCGGCAGTTATCTCGGCGTTAGGCTCGTCGCGCGTAACGCACCGCCGCCGGCGAATCCCGCGGCACGCCGAATGCTTTCTACTACAGCGGTGCAGCGGCAAGTGAGGCCGCTCGGGGCGCCGCCGCTGTAGGCGGCCACGGGATGGAAACCCCTGAACTTTTTTCCCGACGTCGAAGGAGGTGGTGCCCCGCCCGCCAAATCGCCCACGGGGCCTGTCACGAGTGGCGACAGTGTGGGAGGAGTGTATGACTGTTCGGTTTTCGTTAGCGAGCGCGGTGGCGGTAGCGCTCGTATTCGGGACAACCTCGACGGCTTCGGCGCAGGCTGATACGACGCGCCGCACCCAGTCGGATACCACGCGCCGTACGACGACCTCGCAGACGCGGGTGCGCGTGACGAAGGAATCCACCGGCGAGGTCAGCACCCGCCGTGACTCGGCGTTCATTCGCGACTCCGTCGCGCGCGCCGATTCGATCACCCGGGCCGAGCGCATGCGGCAGGATTCGGTCACCCGCGCCGACTCGCTCAACCGTGTGGAGCAAATGCGCCGTGACTCGGTGATGCGCGACTCGACTGCGCGCGCCGATTCAATGGCACGTGCTGACTCCATGTCACGCGCTGCAGCAACGCCCACGACCAGTGACACGATCCGCACGCCCGTCACGTCGACGATGAGCAATGAGGAGTACGGCATGCGGCGGAGGGGGTGGTACCTCGGTCTCGGCGCCGGCGCGAGCGTTCCGACGGGTGTGGTGAACGACTTCTACAAGACCGGCTTCAGTGTGGAAGTACCGATCGGCTACCAGCCGGTAAGCAGCCCGCTCGGCTTCCGGATCGATCTCGGTTACTCGCGCTTCAACGGCCGCGAGGCGGGCACGAATGGTCTCCTCACGCAGCCGGACGACCCGAACATCTGGTCGGCCACGGCGAACCTGACGCTTGACCTCATGAAGTTCGGTCAGGAGCGGCGCGGTTCGCTCTACCTGGTTGGTGGTGGCGGCGTGTTCCGCTTCACGGACTTCTACAACAGTGATCGCAGCGACAACGACTTCACGAGTGCCTTCGAGGGCACGCCCGTCACGAAGGGCGGTCTGCAGGGTGGTGCGGGCCTGGCGGTGCCGATCGCCGGCGCGAACCTCTTCGTCGAGTCGCGCTACACCACGGCGTACACGAAGGGTCAGGAAACCCGATGGGTCCCGGTCGTCATCGGCCTGAAGTGGCGGTAAGGGCAGTGACGGGGACGGCGCGGGCAGTGGCAGGCGCGGCAGCGCCTGCCCTGCTCGCGCTCGTCACGGCTGCTTCGTTAGGCATCGCGCAAGGGCGTGTCGAGGCGTCCGACACCACGAAGGCGATCGGCGCGGCAGCGATTGCTTCATCTGCTCGGTCGTCCGCCGATTCGATCGCGCATCTCGCTCAACCAGTCACGACCTATCGGTCGCGGGCCGACAGCATTGCGTCGGTGCGAACGCGGCTCGCCGCGGATCGCGACAACGACCTTCGGGTCGTCGTCTCGCTCAACGACCGAGAGCTGTGGGCCCTCATCGGCTCCGACACGCTGCTCACGGCGCCGATTGCCGTGTCGACCGACGAGACGCTGGAGTATGCGGGCAAGTCGTGGCGGTTCGAGACGCCGAGGGGCGTCCGCACGGTGCTCGCGAAGAAGGAGAACCCGGTGTGGATTCCACCCGAGTGGCACTACGCCGAGGTCGCGAGCGAGCACGGACTCAAGCTCGCGACGATGATCCCCGGCAAGACGGTGCTGAGCGACGGTCGCGTCCTCGATGTGCGTGACAAGCAGGTCGGCGTGGTGGACAGGACCACGGGCGAGTTTTCGTACCTCCCGACCGACGAAGAGGTCATCTTCGACAGCACGCTGTTCGTTCCGCCGATCGGCACGCTCAACCGGCGGATCGAGGGTGAGCTCGGTCATCACATGCTGGACACGGGCAACGGCTTTCTCCTGCATGGCACGCCGCACAAGGCCTCCATCGGTACCGCGGCGACGCACGGATGCATTCGGCTGCGCGATGACGATATCGCGTGGCTCTACGACATGGTCCCTGTCGGAACTCGCGTCTACATCTACTGAGGCCTAACGCCGCCCGAACCGGGCGATCGCCTCGGCGGCGGCCTCCTGCAGGACGGCCGCGTCCTGCGGCGGGATCGTGACGGTCGCGCCGCCGCGCAGGTCAACCCGCGCCGGCATCCCGATGGGCGAGCGATCGAGGAGCATCGAGGCGATCACGAGCGCGCCGATGTACGAGCCACGAATACTTGGATGCAGGCCGTCCGGTGCGTAGAGCTGGAGGTTCGGGTCGCGGCGCCAGGCGGCACGCCACGCCTCGCCAACCGGGAACAGCATGCCGCTCACATCGGTGGCGGCGAGCGTGTACGACTCGTTGACGCGGTCGAAGTCGAACTGGCGCGTGGCGAGCGGCCAGACCGCGTACATGGCGGTTCGCGCCCCCGCGGCGCGTATCCGTTCGTCGAACTTCCTGGCCCACTCGCGGAGGTTGACGCGGCTCTCGTCGAGCGCCGAGGAGCCCTGTTGGAGGACGACGACGTCCCAATTGCCCTGGTCGATCGCGCGCACGGCAGTGCCGTTCGCCCAGTGATCCTCGAGGGCGTAGTCGGGAAAGGCCGCCATGGCAGGCGCCAATCGCTCGGCTGGCGTTAGGCCGGGGACCGAGTCGGCGAGCGCTTCGACGATGAGCGGGAGGTCGTTGACGTAGGTGAGGCTGTTGCCGATGAACAGGATCGGCCGCCCTTCACGGATCGATGGTTCGGGTCCCGTTCCCGGATCGGCGCCGAGGCAGCCGAGGAGGCCGAAGAGAGCGAGGACGCGAATCGCGCGCGAGAGCATGGGCGAAGATTTCGCGCGGCCCGGCGAGCAAACAGTCGAGCGTGATCACACGAGACCCGGCGTGACGAGCGGATCGCTGGTGCAGATTGCGGATGCTCATGCCTTTACAGAACGGCCGGCCGACCGCCACCAAATTTGGCAACGTCTGTGATCAGCCAGATCCGTGGGTTCCGTATGCTACGCAACGAGGTGTGTCTGGATGCATGCAATGGGTTCGTAAGGACTCTGACCCCATACGGGGCTTAAGCACGCAACTGCAGCTCGGCCGCCGGCAATGGGCCGCCGCGAAGGTGCTGGCCTAACAAGTCGAGCAGGCGCTGCTGGTAGGCTGCCGTCGTTTCGTTGGGGCGCGTCACCGCCCACCAGCGACGATGGAATCCGCGCGCGGTGAGGGGCACGCCTACGAGCGACCCGTCGCGCAGGTGTGGGGTGATCGCCCAACGCGCGAGCACACTGATGCCCAGGCCGGCCTTCACGAGCTCGATGATCGCCTCCGTCAGTTGTACGCGCGTCAGCTGGCGTGGCTCGACTCCAGCGGGCCGCAGCACCTCACGCAGCACCGAGCTCTCCGTGCTGTGGATCGTGTACAGGATGAGGTGCTCGTTACGCAGGTCTTCCGGCTCGACGAACTCGCGGGTCGCGAGCGGGTGACTCGGGGCGACGACGACCACTTGCTCGTCCTCGAACAGCTCTCTGCACCCGAGACGACGTTCATCGACCTCGCCCGCGACGATGGCGAGGTCCAATGCCCCATCGAGCAGCGCCCGCACCGGATCCGCGGTGGCCTCGGCCACAATGCGGACGTCCACGCGCGGCCATTCCTCGCGAAACGCCGTAATGACGCCTGGCAGCCAGTGGTAGCAGGTGTAGCATTCGGTCGCGAGGCGGACGACCCCCGCGCCGCCGCTGGCCGACTCCGCGGCCAGGTCGCGCTCGAGCGTCTCCACTTCGTGAAGCACCCGGCGCGCCGTTCCGAGAACGCGCTCGCCCACGGCCGTGAGCACCATGTGCCGACTCGCGCGGATGAAGAGGGGCGCGCCGATCCGCCCCTCGAGCTCACGGAGCTGGTGGCTCAGCGCGGACTGGGTGAGGTTGAGGCGCCCAGCCGCGCGGGTTTGTCCACCCGACTCCGCGACGGCGGCGACGAGTCGGAGATGACGCAAATCGAGGTGCAGAGGCCGGGCGTCGCGATCGCTGTGAGAGCGCATGAACGACATTCATGATGAGGACGAGTTGAATGTGGCGGATTGCTCGTCGGCGGGCAATGAGCGTAATTCCAGCCCGTGACTGCCCTGACCATCGACCGCGTCGCCGCGTGGCGTGCCGATACGCCCGGTTGTGCGCACCGCAATCATCTGAACAACGCCGGCGCGGCCCTCATGCCGCGGCCCGTGATCGACGCGATCACGGATCACGTTAGGCTCGAATCCGAGACCGGCGGCTACGAGGCGGCCGATCTTCGCGGCGAGGAGGTCGAGCGCGGTTATGACCATCTCGCGGAGATGGTCGGCGCGCAGGCCAGGAACGTCGCCGTGGTCGCGAACGCGACCGCGGGGTTCGTGCAGGCGCTGAGCTCGTTCGACTTCAGTCCGGGCGACGTGATCGTCACCACACGCTGCGACTACACGTCGAACCAGATTCAGTATCTCGCGCTCTCGACGCGGCTGGGCGTGGAGATCATGCACGCGGAGGATTTGCCGGAGGGTGGAGTCGATCCGGACTCGGTGCGTGCCATCCTTCGTGACCGGCGTCCGCGCCTCGTGGCCGTGTCGTGGATCCCGACGAACTCGGGGCTCGTGCAGGACGTCGAGTCGGTGGGTCTGATCTGTGAGGAAGCCGGGGTCCCTTACATCGTCGACGCGTGCCAGGCCGTCGGCCAGATCCCCATCGACGTCGCTCGCTTGCGATGCGACTACCTGTCGGCCACGGCGCGGAAGTTCATGCGCGGGCCGCGCGGGATCGGGTTCATGTACGCCTCGGATCGTGCGCTCGAGCGTGGGGATCACCCGCTGTTCATCGACATGCGTGGTGCGCGCTGGGTGATCGCCCGTGCGTACGAGGTTGCTCCCACCGCGCGGCGGTACGAGGACTGGGAGTTTCCGTATGCGCTCGTGCTCGGCCAGGCTGCCGCCGCGCGGTACGCGCTCGACATAGGCGTGGAGACCGCTCGGTCGCGCGCCTGGGACCTCGCGGCCCGGCTTCGTACCGCGTTAGGCGGCATTCCCGGTGTGCGCGTGCTCGACCGCGGCGCGACGCGCTGTGCCATCGTGACGATGACGGCCGACGGGCGACACGCCGACCCGATCGTGCGGGCGCTGAAGGAGCGGCGCATCAATACCGTGTCATCACTCCGGGAATTCGGGATCTACGATTTCGACGCGAAGGGCGTCGAGACGGCTGTCCGGCTGTCGCCGCACTACTACAACACCGAGGCCGAGGTCGACGAGGCGGCGGAAGTCGTGCGGGACATCGTGGGATGAGGGATGAGGGATGGGGGATGAGGGATGAGGGATGAGGGATGAGGGATGAGGGATGAGGGAGACGGGAGACGGAAAAGCCTCGGGATGCTCATCTCTCCCGACAGCCAGCGTCAGCCACCAGCCAGCATGAGCAGCCAGCAACCAGCCGCCGTTCGTGTCTCCCTCATCCCTCATCCCCCATCCCTCTTCCCTCGCAGATAGGGTGCGAGCACCGCGTTCACATCGTCGCGGATCCAGCGCTCGGCGGGACCCTCGCTGTAGAACGCCCACGTCATGAGCGAGCCATTCACCATCGCCTCGACCGTCCGCGCGAGCGATGCCACGTCCGTGTTGCGCCGCAGCTCACCCGCGGCGACGGCGGCGGTCAACAGGTCCACGAGCCCCGCGCGCGTCGCCTTCGCCTGCACCGCGAGCTGCTCACGGAAATCCGGATCAGCGAGATCGATCTGGAGGTACGCGAGGTTTCTGGCCAGCGCCGCCGGCGATTGCGCGAGCTGCGCCATGCACTCGGCGTAGGCACGTACGGCCGCGAGTGGGGAGCGATGCGCGGCCTTGAGTTGACCGATGAAGTCTCCGGTGGACGCGGCCGCGGCGCGCGCGAGGGCGAGGAGCAGCTCGCGCTTCGACCCGAAGCGCTGGGCCAGCGCGCCCGCCGTCACGCCGGCTTCGGCCGCGATCTCGGCGAGCGTGAGCTCGCCGGGTGCGAGGCGGTTGGTGGCGCGATGGGCGGCCGCGAAGACTTGCTCATCGCTGACTTTTCTGGGGCGAGGGCTCACAAACGGCTTGACGTTTCTAAATTGATATATAGTTTGAAACTAAACGCTGACGTAGTATAGGCTGTCGGCGCCTCCTGCACCACGACACCGCCACGAGGAGGAACCCACTATGCGCACCGTCACCTACGGCGCTGCCTGCAGTCTCGACGGCTTCATCGCGCCAAGCGATGGGTCGATGGACTGGCTCCACTTCAGCCGCGATGTTCAGGAGTATATCGCGACCTACTGGGCGTCGATCGACACGATGCTCATGGGCCGAAAGACGTGGGAGGTCGCGGTCGGGCAGGGCGGCGCGGGCGGGGGAGGCGGCACGAAGGGAATCACCACCTACGTCTTCTCGCGAACGCTCGATGGCGTGGGTCACGGTGCGCAACTCGTTAGGGAGGACGCCGGCGAGTTCGTGCGACGGCTCAAGGAGCAGCCCGGGAAGGGCATTTGCGTCATGGGTGGCGGCGAGCTCGCCCAATCGCTCTTCGCCGCTGGCGTGATCGACGAAGTGGGCCTCAACGTGCACCCGATCCTGCTCGGCTCCGGCGTGCCGTTCTTCCGCGATCCGGGCCGCCGTATCTCTCTCGTGCTGGCCGAGTCGAAGGTGATCGACGGCGGGTGCGTGTTGTCGACGTACCGGGTGGTCGGGACCCGGGAATCGGGAATAGGGAATCGGGAATCGAAGGCGCGTCGGAAGCGCGTCAGCGGGACCCGCGCCTAACGCTTTATCCCGTCTCCGCGACGAAAGAAGCCGGGCAGTGACACAGGCGTGGTGCCAGTGATTGGCGCGCGGCCGAGGACGGCCGCGGCCGCCGCACGCTCGAGCGCGTCGCTCACGCCGTATGTGACGACGTACGTCTGGACGCTCGGGAACTGGCGAATCAAGTACGGGTTCCCGAGCGCGATCGCGACGACTTTCTCCCGTCGCGCCAGCTCGTCGACCCACTTCGCGATGTGCGGCGGAACCGCCGGTCGTCCCTCACCCTCGATCCGGCGCACGTACGCCGCCACGATCACTCGATCGGAGCCGCTCACCTGGCGCGTCACCGAATCGAGATCGCTCGCCGACGTCGCCGGCGAGATCTTTATCACGCGGGCCCCCGGGATGGCCGAGCGGATGTCGCCGCCGAATATCTTGCCCGCGCGAAGCTCCGTCTCCGGCATGTACTGTACGACCGCCACACGCCCACCGGACACGGGAAGGAGGGGGCCAGTGTCGCGGAGCAACGTCACGGCACGTCGCGCGATGTCCGCCGCAACCGCGCGATGCTCCGGTGACCCGACGACCTCGCGCAAGGCATCGAGGTCGGCGATCGGGTAGAACGCCGCCCCCGTGCGGGCCTTGAGCTCGAGCACATGCCGCGCGGCCGAATCGATGTGAGCTCGCGGGATGTCGCCGCGCTCGACCGCGCCCACCACCGCGTCGATCGCCTTCGTCGGATCGCTCGGCTTGAGAATGATGTCGGCGCCGGCCTTCACCGCGAGGACGGAGCTCTCTTCCACACTGTACCCCTTGCCGACGCCCTCCATCGTCATCGCGTCGGTGATGGCGATGCCACCGAACCGTAGCGAGTCACGCAGCACACCGGTGATGATCTTGGGCGCGAGCGTCGCCGGTGTCGTGGAGTCGCCCTCGACCGCCGGTAGCGCAATGTGTGCCGTCATCACCATGCCGGCACCGGCGTCGATCGCCGCGCGAAATGGCACGAGCTCCAGGGTGTCCAGGCGAGCCCAATTCGCGCCGACGATCGGGAGGCCGACGTGCGAATCGACGTCCGTGTCGCCGTGGCCGGGGAAGTGTTTCGCCGTCGACACCGCACCGCCGTCCTGCGTACCGCGCACGAACTCGGCCGACAGGCGTGCGACGCGCTGCGGGTCCTCGCCGAACGACCGCGTGTTGATGACCGGGTTCGACGGGTTGTTGTTGACGTCGACGACCGGGGCGAAGTTGATCTGAATCCCGACGGCGCGCGCTTCCTGCGCGATGATCCTCGCGACGTCGTAGGCGTCCTGGTCGCGGCCCGTCGCGGCGATCGCCATGGCGCTCGGAAACACCGTCGCGCTCCCGGCGTCGAGCAGGTAGTGCGTGAACGTTCCGCCCTCGAGCCGGCCGAGGCCGGGCTCGAGGTCCGCGGAGGTGAGCAGCGGGACGCGCGACAGCCGTTGCATGTTGTTGATCTTGGCCGCGACCTCGATCGGGGTGCCTAACGACATGCTCACGCCGCCGATGTGATCCCGCTCGATCCACCGGCGCACCTCGGCGTACGACGAGTCGCCGTAGCTCGTGTAGTCGCCAAGCACCCAGACCATCACCATCTGGCCGACCCGCTCTCGGAGCGAGAGCGTCGCGAACGTGCTGTCCACCCACTTCACCTGCGCCGCCGTGAGCGGTACGCGCGGGTTGAAGGCAGGCGCTCGCGGCGACGGGAGCGCCGTCGGCGCCGGATGCGGGATCGCCGCAACCTTTCCGGGCGAAGCCGAGGGCGTCGGAGCCGGGTTGCGCGAACAGGATGCGCTCGCGACGGCGGCCAGCAGGGCGACGATCGAAGGTACGGAACGGCGGAACGGATTCGGGATCATGCCTGTTAAGGTAGTGTGCCGTGCGCGGAGCGATCCAGCAGGGCCATCCTTGCGTCGCGCTCGTCAGGCAGGGGCGATATCACTCGCGCGCCACCGTGGGTCACGGCGATCGCGCCTCGCGCCAGGTGCACGAATGGCTCGACGTCGTGCGTGGCGATCACGATCGTCGCCTCGCGCGCGCTCGCATCGCGTATCCACGACGTGAGCCATTGGCGCATCGCTCGATCCATGGCCTCCAGCGGCTCATCGAGCAGCAGGGTGCTCGGCTCGCCGATGAACGCCGCAGCCAGCACCGCGCGCCGGCGTTGTCCCATCGACAGCTCGCGCACCGAACGGTCTCCGAGGTCTCGCAGGCCGACCACCTCCAGCGCACGGGCGCCGTCGCGCAGCGGCCGGCCTCGCAGACGACACACGAGCCCGAGCACTTCGCCGACCGTTGCATATGGCGTGAGATCCGGGTGCTCCGGCACGTACGCGAGGGCGGCGCGGGCCGCGACCTCGTCGCGCCACAGGTCGTGACCGTCGACACACACCGAACCAGCCGTCGGCTGCTCCACACCCGCGATGAGCTTGAGCAGCGTACTCTTGCCGGCGCCGTTCGGTCCGAGCAGCAGCGTGACACCGGGTCCCAGGTCCAGCGTGTCGCAGGCGAACGCGGTGGTTCCTTTCGCGTAGCCGAATCGGACATCCCGAAGCGAGATCATCGCGCGCTCCATGCGAGCGAGTCGCCGGTCGCGTCGTGATGCAGCTCATGCCATCCGGTGACGATCTGGCGGCGGTCGCGTGAGGCGGCGGCGCGCACGAGGAGGGGCGTCATGGCCAGCGCGGCGACCGACACGAGCGGGTAGAACGCGACGGCGGTCGCGAGCGCGATGCCGGTCAGGATCAGCGCACCGCTGACGCGCGTTAGGCGTCGCCGCGCGCCGTGCGAGAGCAGAACCGCGAGGGCGGCGATCGGCGGCAGCATCGCCAGCGACACGAGGGCGGTGCGACCGTCGACGATGCCGGACGCGAGCGCGACGGCCGCGCCGGGTATGCCCATCGCCATCGCGTCGTCCGCTGCGCGCGCGGTGCTCGACCACGGCAGCGATCGCATCCACGGCCACGCGGGCCGTCTCGTGACGATGATGTCGGCCAGGGCGCCCACGTACAGCGCGAGCGCGATCACACTCCACAGTCGTGCCACGAATCCAAGGTCGGGACCAACGAGCTCGTTGTTCCGCGTATAGAACCATGCGGCGGCAAGCGCGAGTGCCGGCGCGGGCACGGGCGCGAGCAGCCGCCAGCCGACCGCGCGCCACGTGAACCTGAACATGGGGAGCGTCCCGGGCATTGCCGGTGCCGCGACCGCTGACCGTCGGACGGCAAATCGCAGCGGACCGGCTGTGAGATCCGCCGCGGCGAACAGGGCGACGGCGACGGCGAGCGTTGCCCACTGCCCGAGCGCCGCGGCGAGCGCGGACGCGACAAAGGCCGGGGAGCTCAGGAAGGCCCGGCGGCCTGGCACGGCCGCTGCGCCCGCGGCCACGAGCGCGACCGGCGCACCGATCAGCTTCGGCCCCGACAGCGGAACATGGTAGGCGGCGGCCGTGAGCAGGGCGGCAACCACGACCGCCGCGGCGAGCGGGAGCTGAATGATCGGCAACGCGTACGTCACCGCGCGCCGGTGCTGCACGCCCGTGACCGGCAGCGAGCGCGTCCAGCCACCGAGGCCAAGCGTTAGGCGCGGGACGGCATCACGCGCGAGACCGAACGCGATCAGCGTGAGCCCCACGAGTGGGCCGCTGCCCACGCCGCTCGCCGCAACGCCCACCGCGAGGAAGCGAAGCCACACCCACGGATCCGGCGCCGAGCCGAGCACGATGATGATGAGGCCGATGGTCGCGATCGCATTTCGGGCTGCGACGCGAGCACCGCCGGACAGGTGGAACCAGAGGAGCGCAGTCGACCGATGCATTTATCCAACGTCAAGGTGAACGCCGGGCCTTCGCCATGTCTCCCGAAACAAAGACGCGCTGCGACGCGTGGCACGACTTGTGTCCCGTCTTGCATTGGTGTCCCAATGGTAGCGACTCAACAGTGAGGATGAGGTATGAATCGGATGAAGCTGATTGCGCTCGCAATCGCCCTGGTGGCGGCGCCGAGTGTTGGCCACGCGCAGCAGCGCGATACGGTGAAGCGTGATACGGTCAGAAAGGAAAGTACGGCGGAGAAGGTCGGTCGGCAGACGGGAAAGTCGGTCGACAAGGCCGCCAAGACGACCGAGCATAACGCCAAGGCAGCCGGCCACGCGACGAAGACGAACGCGTCCCACGCCGCCAGCGCGACCAAGACGAACGCCTCGCACGCGGCGAGCGCGACGAAGACGAACGCGAGCCATGCGGCGGCCGCGACCAAGACCAACGCCAGTCATGCCGCATCGGCGACGAAGACGAATGCAAGCCACGCCGCCAGCGCGACGAAGACGAACATCCGTCACCTGAAGAAAGGCGTCAAGAAAGCGGTCGGGGACACGACCAAACCCGCGAAGCCATAGGCCTCGTTAGGGTTGCGGTGGTCGTTGGAGCCCTCGGGCACCGGACCGAGGGCTCCGACCCGGTGTTGGCGCGACCTGCTCTCCGACTTCGGGATCGCGCCAGCATTACCGGGCTCGAGTTTGCCGTTCGGCGTGCGGTTTGCCTTTGATGAGGCCTCTACGAACCGATGAATGCCCAGGAGGCTCTCATGCGAAAGACAGCTGCACTCATGCTCACCCTCGCCGCGTCGCTCGGTGCGTGCTCGCGCGCAACAACCGTCGAATCGTCAGGCGGCGAGGTCGCACCCCCCACGCCCGTCAATGCGAACAGCCTGCCCGCCGGCTCGGTGGTCACGGTGTCGCTCGATCAGCAGGTCGGCACGAAGGCGAGCAAGGTCGGTGATACGTTCAGCGCGACCGTGGTGGACCCGATCGTGGCGGGGAACGGCCAGACAGTGGTACCGGCGGGCGCGAAGGTGTACGGCAAGGTGACCGGTTTGCAGGACTCGAACAACGCGGGTCAAAAGGCGGCCATCCGACTCGACTTCGAGAAGATCAACATCAACGGGGTGGAGCGCCCGTTCGAGGCGAAGATCACGGCGACGCAGCTGCAGACGCAGGGTCAGGACACTCGCGACGAGACGTTGAAGAAGGCCGGCATTGGCGCGGCCGCGGGCGCGGTCCTCGGTGCGGTCATTGGCGGTGGTGACGTCTCCAAGATCCTCGGCGGCGCCGCGATCGGCGCGGCGGCCGGCACGGTGATCTCGCTCGGTACCGGCGAGGTTGATGCGGTGCTGCCGGCCGGCTCGAAGATGACGCTGCAGACGACGCAGCAGGTGACACTGTAGACAGTGGTTATTGGTTACTGGTAATTGGTTACTGGTACAGGTTACAGGTTATCGAGCCCTCGGGATGCCTCTCTAAAAGCGAGTCGAGGCATCCCGGGGGTTCAAATCACTGATAACCAATCCCAGTAACCAATTACCTGTGGGTTGTTTCTGCCGACTATCCGTCCGCAGGCACGACGTGTACGTTCGGCGCCCATGAATGCCTCGACGGAGCTTCGGAGAGAGCTAGGCCTCGCCGACCTGGTGCTGATGCAGGTCGTGTTTGTCGTCGGGTCCGGATGGGTGGGTACCGCAGCGAAGCTTGGCCCGTCGCAGCTCGTGTTCTGGCTGGTAGCGATCGCCACCTACTACCTCCCGCAGGCTGCTGTCGTCATCGCCCTCAACCGACGCATGCCGCTCGAGGGCGGACTGTATCAATGGGCGAAAGCCGCGTTCGGTGAGTTCGGCGGGTTCCTCGTCGCGTGGAACCTCTGGCTGTTCGCCATCCTCGTCATCTCGTCGTTCTACGTGATGGTCGGGCAGAACATCGGGTACCTCATCGGAGGGCTGCGGCCCGGCGCGTTCGCAACGGCCGGCTGGTACATGCCGCTGCTCAGCGTGCTGCTGTCGGCCCTGCTCGTCATCGTGGCCATTCGCGGCCTCGGCGTCGGAAAGTGGTTCAGCGGGTTTGGCGGCGTCGCGCAGATCCTCACCTACGTCGCGCTCATCGCCATTCCGCTTCTGGCGCTCGCGCGCGGGACGCTGCCGCGCTATCGCCCGTTCGCGACGGAGCTGCCCGAGCTCTCGCTCCTGAGCCTCAACATCTTCGGCAAGATGGCGTTAGGTGCCATGTCCGGGTTCGAGTTCGTCGCGCTCATGGCCGGTGAGACGAAGGATCCGGAGCGCAGCATTCCGCGTTCGGTGGTCATCGCGACGCCGCTCATCGCACTCATGTTCATTCTCGGTACCGCGACCGTGCTGGCGTTCGTTCCACGTGACCAGATCGACCTGGTGAGCCCGATCCCCCAGACGTTGCGCGCCGGCGTCGAGGGGCTCGGCGTGGCGACGTTCGTCGCGCCGGTGCTCATCGTGCTCCTGCTCATGCGCCAGCTCGGGGCGATGAACATGATCTTTGCGGGCAACACGCGCCTGCCGATGGTCGCGGGATGGGATGGCCTCCTGCCGAGCTGGTTCACGCGACTGCATCCGAAGTCGCGCACGCCAGCGAACTCCATCATGTTCGTGGGTGCGGTGACACTGGTTCTGACGTTAGGCAGCTTCGTCGGCACCGACACGCAGGAAGCGTTTCAGCTGCTCGAGAACGCCGGCGGGATCTTTTACGCGATGGCGTACGTGGTGCTGTTCGCGATCCCGCTGTTCGGCGCGCGCCGCTTCGGCTGGAAGCCGCCACTGTGGCTTCGGCTCGCCTCGGCCTCCGGGCTCGCCGTGACGGTGCTCTATTCGGTGCTGTCGATCTTCCCGATCATCGACGTCCCGAGCTGGCAGACGTTCGCCCTCAAGGTTGGCGGGGTTGTCGTGGGCGCCAACGTGTTAGGCGCCGGGATCTACGGCCTGGCGGGCCGTCGGGGACGCGTCGTCGCGGCACGGATCGCCGAGGGCGACTAGCGCCCTACGGCCCAGGTCGGTGCGGACCGGCCTTTCGCCGCGCCTGCAACTTGCAAATGGCCGAAATGCGGGCGAACGCCATCACGGCATCGCCCCGCCACGACTCGGTTCGATCGGGTATTGGAAATGACCGCCATGCCCCAGGAGATCTTGCCCCACCCAAGCGTTGCTGTCGGCCCCGAGGAAGTCTTCCCCGCGGGGTCCGAGATGGCCACGCGCATGCGTGCGTTCGACTGGAGCACCACCCCGCTCGGGCCGGTATCCACGTGGCCGCAGAGCCTGCGGACATCCGTGCGCATCCTCCTTACTTCGCGCTTCGCGATGTGGATGGGATGGGGGCCGGACCTCACGTTTTTCTACAACGACGCGTACGCGCGCATGACGCTCGGGAAAAAGCACCCCTGGGCTCTGGGCCGAGCCGCGCGCGAGGTCTGGGCCGAGATCTGGCGCGACATCGGCCCCCGCATCGAACGCGTCATCGAGACCGGGACCGCCACCTGGGACGAGACCCTTCTCCTCTTTCTCGAGCGCAGCGGCTACGTCGAGGAGACGTACCATACGTTCTCCTATAGCCCGCTCACGGATGACGCGACGGCGGTAGCGGGCATGCTGTGTGTGGTCACCGAGGAAACCGACCGCGTAATCGGAGCGCGCCGTCTCACATCGCTGCGCGAGCTCGCGGCGTCCCTCGCGACAGTCACCGCCGAGGCGGATGTGATCGACGGCATACGCCGCGGCGTTGGCGACAATCAACGCGACATCCCGTTCTCGTTGTTGTACCTGTACGACGACGGCGATGGTCACGACGGCGGACCCGTTCGGGCGCAGCTTGCCGGAGCCACCGGGATCGAGCTTCGGCATCCGGCCGCCGTAGCGGAAATCGTCGTCGGTGACGACGACCAGCCCTGGCCCGCGACCGCGATCCGCGCTCGTCCCCAGCGCATCATCATTGACGATCTGGGCGCGCGGTTCGATGGCATTCCGACGGGTGCGTGGGACCGTGCGCCTCATCAGGCCGTCGTCGTCCCGATCGCGCAGGCCCCGCACGAGCGATCCGCCGGTTTCCTCGTGGCCGCGACCAACCCGTATCGGCAGCTCGACGAAGGCTACCTCGGCTTCATTGACCTCATCGGCGGCCAGATCGCGGCAAGCTTGGCGAACGCCCGCTCGCGCGAGCGCGAGCGCCGGCGCGCCGAAGCGCTCGCGGAGCTCGACCGCGCGAAGACGCAGTTCTTCTCGAACGTCAGCCACGAGTTCCGGACGCCGCTCACGCTCATCCTCGGCCCCACCGAGGACGTGCTCGCGAACCCGGACACCGGCCCCCGCAACCGCGCCAGCCTCGAGGTCATCCATCGCAACGCGATGCGTCTCCTCAAGCTCGTGAACACGCTGCTCGACTTCTCGCGCATCGAGGCAGGGCGGATCGACGCGCGCTATGAACGCACCGATCTCTCGAGGCTGACGGCGGAGCTCGCGAGCTCGTTCCGGTCAGTCATCGAGAAAGCAGGGCTGACGCTCGACCTCGACTGCAAGCCGACCAGTGGCGCCTTGTACGTGGATCGGGACATGTGGGAGAAGATCGTCCTGAACCTCGTGTCCAACGCGTTCAAGCACACGTTCGACGGCAACGTCACGGTCGCCCTGCGTGAGCGCGACGGTGCCGCGGAGCTCATCGTGCGCGACACCGGCATCGGCATCAGCGCGGATCAGATCCCGCGGCTCTTCGAGCGGTTCTACAGGGTACCGAACGTCCGAAGCCGAACGCACGAAGGCACGGGCATCGGGCTCGCCTTGGTGCAGGAGCTGGTCAGGCTGCACGGCGGCACGATCGCCGTGGACAGTGTGCCGGGCAAGGGCACCACGTTCACCGTCCGTATCCCGTTAGGCAGGGCGCATCTGCCGGCTGACCGCGTGTCTTCCGGCGACGGCGGTGCCCGCGCGGTAACGCCGGTATCCGGCGCGCTGGCATTCACTGCCGAGGCACAGCGGTGGTTCCCCGATGACAGCGACGCGGCGATCGCCGGTGTGCGGCGCGACGACGACCGATCGGCCGCGGTGATGCGTGCCCGCGTGCTCGTCGTGGACGACAACGCCGACATGCGCGACTACGCTGCGCGGTTGCTCCGTGCGCAGGGATGGGTGGTGGAAACCGCCGCCGACGGCGCGGCGGCGCTGGCCGCCGTGCGCCGCGATCCGCCGGACCTCGTCCTGAGCGATGTGATGATGCCGCGGCTCGACGGATTCGGCCTGCTGCGCGCACTGCGAGCAAACGCGCGCACGAGCACCACGCCGATCATCCTCCTCTCGGCGCGCGCGGGCGAGGAGGCACGCGTCGAAGGCCTCGACACGGGCGCGGACGACTATCTCGTGAAGCCGTTCTCCGCTCAGGAGCTCGTTGCGCGCGTTCGCTCGCATCTGTCGCTCGCGCGCGTGCGCACGGCGGCATCGGACGCTGCCAACAGCGCGCGCCGGGACGCCGAGGTTGCGCGCGAGGAGGCCGAGCGCGCGAATCGCGCGAAGAGCGATTTTCTGGCGGCGATGTCGCACGAGCTGCGCACGCCGCTCAACGCCATCGCGGGGTACGTCCAGCTGCTCGAGATGGGAGTACATGGACCGTTGAGCGACGCGCAGCGGGAGGCCCTGGGCCGCATCCACCGCAGCGAGCACCATCTGCTGTCGCTGATCAACGACGTCCTCAACTTCGTCAAGATCGAGGCCGGTCGGGTGGAGTACGACATGCGCCCGGTGGACCTGAGCGCCCTGCTCTCGGCTACGGTACCGATCGTCGAGACGCAACTCGAGGCGAAGCGGATCGCATTCACGCAGCTCGTGGGGGCAGGGACGATCGTGTGGGCGGATGAGGACAAGCTCCGTCAGGTTTTGCTCAATCTCCTCACGAATGCGGTGAAGTTCACCGAGCCGGGCGGCCGCGTGACCGTGGATGTCGCGCCGAGCAACGACGCGGACAGGGTGCTGCTTCGCGTGACGGACAGCGGCATCGGGATCCCGGCCGAGAAACAGGAGGCGATCTTCGATCCATTCGTCCAGGTGCATCGCCACTTCACCCGGACGACGGACGGAACGGGGCTTGGCCTCGCGATCAGCCGTGACCTCGCGCACGGGATGGGAGCGGAGCTGTTGGTGGAGTCGGTAGTGGGAAAGGGATCGACGTTTACGCTCGCACTTCGTCGGGAATAGGGAATAGGGAATCGCTGGGAACCGGGAACTGGGAACTGGGAACTGAGAACTGGGGGCCGAGCCCCTCTACCGGGACGCCGGCGATTCCTCGCCTCCGCACCTGCGGCGCTGCGCTCGGAATGACGCGCTCTTTCCGTTTCCCGTTTCCCGTTTCCCGTCTCCCGCGGCCCCCCGTCGCCCGTCGCCCGTCCCCGGCAGTTGCCCGTCGCCCGTCGCCAGTCGCCAGTTAGGTTGACGGATGCCTTTGACCGCCGCGCTCCTCGTCATCCTTTCGGCCACCACCCACGCGTACTGGAACTTCCTGCTCAAGCGGAGTGGGGGAACGCAGCTGTTCGTTGGGCTGAGCAAGGTCGGTGAGGTGGTGATGTTCGCGCCATTCTTTCTCGCGCTCGTGGCGCCGAAGATCGCGCGGTTCGACGGCCTGCTCATGCTCGCGGCGGTGGGCGCGCTGTTCGTGCTCGTGAACTACGTCTGCCTCGCGTGGGCGTACCGGCACGGCGATCTCTCGTTCGTGTACCCGCTGGCGCGCGGGAGCATTCTGCTCTTTCTCCCGCTCCTCGCGTTCGTGACCGTCGGCGAGCGTGTGAGTGCGACGGGGGCGTGCGCGCTGGCGCTCATCGTGTGCGGAATCGTCGCGCTGCAACTGCCGTCGCTGGAATGGCGGGCGCTCTCGTCGCTCGGTCCGCGACTCAGGACCCCGGCAACGACCTTCGCGCTTCTCGCGGCGTTCGCTGCGGCCTGCTACACGCTCTGGGACAAGCACGCGGTGCAGCGCGTGCCGGCGTTCGCGTACATCTATCTCTACACGGCGATCACGGCGATCGCGTACGGTGCGTTCATCTGGCGTCGCTACCCACGGACGGAAATCGCTGCGCAGTGGCGCGCGCACCGGTGGCCGATCCTGCAGGTCGGCTTCCTCAACATCACCTCGTATCTGCTCGTGCTCGTGGCGCTCCGCACGGGGACCTCGAGCTACGTCATCGGGCTGCGCCAGCTCAGCATCGCGTTCGGCGTGCTGCTCGGGTGGTGGCTGTTGCGGGAGCAGGTCTCGGTGCCGAAACGCGTCGGCGTCGCGCTGATCGTGGCCGGCTGCCTGGCCGTCGGTCTGGCGCGTTAGGCAGCGCGATCAGACGGGGCAGCGTCGTTCGCCTTCGAGGAGCTCGGCAGCACAGAGATCCCGAAGTCCGACGACGCTGCCCGCGTTGATCCTGGCGATTAGCCCTGCGTCAAACGACAGGGCCGCGCCGCCCGGTGACCGCTCGATAGATCGCCAGGACGATGATCGCGCCGATGACGGACATGATCCAGCCGGCCGACTGGCCCGATCCGTACATCCCCAGCGCGCGCCCGATGAACGTGCCAACGAACGCGCCGACAATGCCTAACAGGATCGTGACGATGATGCCGCCTGGATCCTTGCCAGGCATGACGAGCTTGGCGAGCGCTCCGACGATGAGTCCGATGATGATGGTCCAGAGGATCGACATGGTGGCCTCGCACCGCGTAGAAGGGTTGTACGACCGCGAACAGCTCCGACTCGACAGACAGGCCTTACCATCTTCATTGGCGCGGCAGGCCGGAATAGGCCGTCCGTACATTTCCACCTGCCCTCCGCCATTGACAACGGTGGTCGTCCATCGTTGGATCACGCAACCTCTATGCGGAGACCGTGCCAATGCTGTCGGTGTTGCTCAGCCTCGCCGTCCAGGTGACTCAGGCCCCGACGGCCCCGCGCCCAGCGCTGACTGTTTCCGTCCGGCCGGCAAATCCCACGGTCGTCGTCGGTGACTCTATCAGGCTCGCGGGCGAAGTGCGCGATTCCGCGGGCCAACCCGTGCCGAACGCACGGATTCGATGGCTGGGTGGCTCCTTCGAGGGCGGCGTCGACTCGACGGGACTGGTCAAAGCGGGTGCCGTCGGGACGTTCGTGGCCTACGCCGTAGCGAGCGTCGACGGCAAGCCGGCTCGGCCGACCCCTGTCCCGGTCCGGATCGTGGCTCAGCCCGCGGCACGAATCGCGCTCAACCACCGCTCGTCCAAGCTCGTGGTGGGTCAGCGGTTGGCCCTGGACGCCGAGGTGTTTGCCGCCAACGGGGACCGTCGTCGCGATCCCGTCACGTTCACGTCGACGACACCGTCGGTCGCCACCGTTTCGTCCACCGGACGCGTCACCGCCGTGGCGCCTGGCACCACGACGATCCGCGTGACGGCCGGCAGTGCTCGCGGCGAGGTTCCGGTTCAGGTGGTGGCCAACACGATCCGCCGCGTCGAGATCGCGGGCGGCGCACCGGAGGCGCGAACGGGGGACGTACTGAAGTTCAAGGCAATCGCCCGCGACGCCGCCGGAAAGGAGATCGCCGGGCTTACTCCCGCGTGGACGATGGCGCCAGGCAGTGGACTGATCGACAACGACGGCACCTTCGTCGCCAACGAGCCCGGACAGTACACCATCTCGGCCAGCTTCGGCTCGGCGAGTGGAGACGCGAGCGTCCGCGCCCGAGCTCGCGACGTGCGACGAGTGGCCACGAAAGTCGGCCGTGTGCCACTCGCGAAGCAGCTGACGGCCGAGTTCTGGCCGCACCCGAACGGGAAGAACGCGTACATGACCACGATCGGCGACCGCCTGTACGCGCTCGACATCTCGGATCCGGCGGCACCGAAGATCACGGACTCACTCGTGGTGGACGCCCGGGTGATCAACGACGTGATGTCCACGGCCGACGGGAAGTACGCGGTCATGACGCGCGAGAACGCGTCGAGCCGCCGGAACGGCATCGTGATCCTGTCGCTCGAGGATCCGGCGCACCCGAAGCAGCTCTCCGAATACACGGAGACGGTCTCAGGCGGTGTGCATTCGGCCTATGTCTATACCCAGCCGAAGTTCGGCACGCACGTCTATCTCACGGACGACGCGACGGGCTCGATGCGGGTCATCGACTTGAACGACCCCAAGAACCCGAAGGAGATCGCGCGATGGCAGACCGATCGCGCTCCTACGGGCCGGGTGCTGCACGACATCGACGTCCGCGACGGGATGGCGTACCTGTCGTACTGGAACGACGGGCTGGTGATTCTCGACATCGGCAACGGCAAGTGGGGCGGGTCGCCGAATGGGCCGAAGCTGGTGGGCCAGCTGAAGTATGACCTCGACGACCTCTATCGGATCGTAGAGGCGGAGGGCGGCCCGGGGTTCATTCGCGGGACGCACACGGCGTGGCGCCACAACAACTACGTGTTCGTGGGCGACGAGGTGTTCAGCGCAACGCCGCAGGGCGTCACGCTCCCCGGGATGGGCCTGGGCAAGGCGAACGGCCGCCTCCACGTGATCGACGTGAGCGACGTGACGAAGCCCAGGGAGGTGGCGTGGTACGAGCCGAAGGACGGTGGGACGCACAACGTGTGGGTCGCCGGCGACACGCTGTATCTCGGTGACTATCAGGGCGGCCTGCGGGTGCTCGACATCTCGGGTGAGCTGCGCGGTGACCTGCTGGCGCAGGATCGCGAGATCGCGCACGTGCACACGGGGGACGCGGACGGGATGCTACCTAACGCGGCGATGGCGTGGGGAGCGTTCTACCACAACGGGCTGGTGTGGGTGAACGACGTGTTCTCCGGCTTGTGGGCGATCAGGATCGAGCCCGCGAAGAAGCCAGTCGTTCAGTAGCTGCTGGCTGCTTGCTCCGCGACGCGTCCGGCTCATCGCGCCGCGGGGCACGCCGAGCTCATCGCGCCGCGGGGTACGTTGACATCGTCGCGCTCTGACGGCACCCGGCTCGACCCAGCCAGTGCTCGACACCGCGCACCGATCTCGGCTCGGCTCACGCGGCGCGAAGCGCCGCCCGGGCGCGCCTAACAAGCCGGGGTGTGGCGCGCTCGGCGGGCGCTGCGCGCCCATGCCGCTGGCTCCTTGACGGTCGGTTGCTAGCGCGTTCCGCCGACGAACCCGACGCCCCGCCGACCAGACCGCGATGCTGACCGTAGAGCCGTTCAGCAGCCAGCAGCCCTCAGGGCACCGAAGTCGCGCCACGCCACACCGCGACCCCGGTCGGCTGCAGCGCCAGCGGCATCGAAGCCACGACACTCAGGGTCGACAGGTCGATGGCGTCGATCGCGCCAGGGTCCGTGCCCACCGACTCACACGTGACGAACGCGTAGCGCCCGTCGGGCGAGAAGGCGATCCCGTGCGGGATCCGCTTGCTCGTCGGAATGCGCTTGGCCTCCGTCCAGGTGCGCGTGTCGAACACGCTCACGCTCTTGTCTTTCTTGTTCGTGACGAACACGAGGCGCCCGTCGGGCGACGGTTCCACGTTGTACGCGCCCGCGCCGGTCGGAAGCCGCCGGACCAGCGCGAGCGTCGTCGCGTCGCGGACCTGCAGCTCGTTCGAGTGGTTGCAGGCGAGATAGAGCAGGGAGTCGTTAGGCGCGACCGACACGTACGTCGTCAGACAGTCCGGGTTCTGCCCCGTCAGCGTGCTGCTCGCCGCGCCGACCTTGGGCTTCGGCTTTGCCGCCGCCGCCATCATCATCGAGTCCTCACGTGTCTCCATGTTCATGTGCTCGGCGTGCGAGGCAGGCGTACCGCTGCCCAGCGCGATGCGTGCGCTCACCGAGAATGCGCCGGGGTCGATCGTCAGCAGCTCGTCGGACATCATGCACGCGACGTACACGCGCGTGCCGGCGTGATTCCACTTCGATCCGTGCGGCATGTCGCACGCGCGGATCTCGGTGAGCGATGCCAGGTCGGGCGTATAGATCACCGACAGCGTGTTCTCGTGCCCGCGGTCGCCGTGGAAGTCCGAGTTCGGCACGTACGCCCACTCGCCATCCGGCGAGAGCCCGATCGTCGTGGGAAACATGCCGACCTTCACGCGGCCAACGAGCGAATCGGATCCCGTGGTGTACTTCCACACCGCGCCATACGGAGTCCCGTGCGCGATGGAGACGTACCAGAACCGCCCATCGGGTGACACCGCCACGTTGTGCGGGCCGCTCAGCTCGTTCGCGATGAGCTTGACCGAGACCTCTCGCACCTTGCGCCACCCGTTAGGCCCCACCTCGATTCGCGAAACGACATCGCCGGATTCGCTCGACACGTACAGCGTATACGGCGTCGACGCTGTCGGCTGCGCCATGGCAGCGGACGTGATCGAGAGCAGAGCGAGGCTGAGCCATCGTGCACGCATTGAGCTAAACAGGTTACCAGTAATTGGATACTGGACAGGTAATTGGTTGCTGGAATTGGTAATTGGTTACTGGAATTGGTAATTGGTTATTTGAACCCTCGGGACGCGTCGCTTGGCGCGATGAGCAGCCCGGGGGTCCGATTACCTGTAACCAATTCCAGTAACCAATTACCTGTTCTGTTGCGCCGTTTCATTGTCCGCGGTCGCTTCGGGTGAACGTGTGTCCGCCCATCTCCACTCGTGACGGGGCGCCGTCGGTCCCCAGGATGAAGGTGAGCAGCTCGCCGCCCTGCCACCGATTGTCCCAGCGGATGCGGAACGTGTCATACTGCCAATGCTCGAGCGAGCCCTCGAGCGTGCCGACCCTGAGACGCAGACCATCCCCCCCCGCGGTGACCGTCACGTCGCCGTAGAGCGAGTCGGAGTAGACCCCCGCATAACGCGCGAGCGGGAGGGTCGGCTTCGTCCCCGTTACCCGCTTCGCCTCCTCGGCCTTCGCCGCGAGCGTGGCCTTCGTCTGGATGTCCCCGTACAGCGTGCGGAGCTCGCGGCTCCAGTCGCGACCCCTGGCAGGCGACGGCCCCCACAGGTCGAACACCTTGAGCATGAGCGCGTGCCGCGCCTCCACGTGATCCGCGTTCGCGAGCACGTACACGCCGAGGCGTTCGTCCGGAATCAGCCCGATGATGGCCACCATGCCGTCGATGCTGCCGGTGTGGAAATCCACCGCGCGCCCATTGTAGTCCTGCTGGAACCAGCCGAGCCCGTAGGTCGTCCAGTGCGGGTGCGTGAGCCGCGCGGTCGGGTAGAACTCGCCGGCCGGCACCATCGTCTGCGGCTTGAACAGCTCCGTGAACGTCTCCGGCTTGAGGAGTCGGTTGCCATCCACTCGGCCGCTGTCGAGGATGAATCGCACCCACTTCGACATGTCGGCGACGCTCGACCACACCGAGCCGGCGGATGCGACGCCGTCCACGCTCGCGTTGCGAATGACGCGCATCGTGTCGTCGATCCGGTCGTGCGGCGACGCCACGTTAGGCATCGCCCCCGCCTTCGACAGGAGCGGCACCGTTCCCGTCATGTGGAGCGGGGTGAAGATCCGTGTCCGCACGAACTCTTCCCACGGCATCCCGCTCGCCGCGGCCACCACCTGTCCGGCGGCGGCGTACATGACGTTCTGGTAGATGAAGCTCGACCTCGGCGAGTATGCGAGGTCGATGTATCGGACGCGCCGCAGGATCTCGGCGGTCGAGTTGTTCGTGCCGTACCAGAGATAGTCGGCGTTCGGCAGGCCGGCGCGGTGGGTGAGCAGGTCGCGGACCGTGATCTCACGCGTCGCCCACGGGTCCTTGAGCTGGAAGCCCGGGAGGTAGTTGGTGACCGGGTCGTCCCAGCGAACCTTCCCCTCGTCGACGAGCATGCCGATGGCCGCGGAAGTCATCGCCTTCGTGGTGGACCCGATGGCGAAGAGAGTCGTGGTATCGACGAGGTCCGGTTTCCCGAGCTCGCGGACGCCGTACCCCTTCGCGAAGACGACACGGCCGTCCTTCACGACCGCGATCGCGAGGCCGACGGCACCCCAGTCCTTCACAGCCTGGGCGGTGTACGCGTCGAGCTCTCGGACAGGGTCCGCGGCGGGTTTTTGAGCGAGGACGGACGAGGTCAGCGCAAACCAGGCGAATAGTGCGGCTGTGCGGAGCATCCGAAGGTGGGGAAGGGGAAGGCAGCAAGCGGTTCTGCGTCAGTGATGATGGTGGGCGGCAGGGGCGTGTGCCAGACACAAAGCTCGGAGGGCCAGATCGACTGATCTGGCCCTCCGAGCTTCGCCCTTCGAACACGGCCGTCTAGACCGACAACAGCCGATCGAAGAAACTGCGGTACCGCCGCAGCGCGACGCGCAGGTCCTCGGTCGATACGTCGCCACCCTGCGCCCACTGCTGCTCGAGTGACGAACGCTCGCGCGCGAAGACCTCCGCGAGACGCTTGATCGCGGCAGCGACGAGCGAGTCCGCGTTCTCCACCGCCTGGCGCGGCTCGTCCACGAACCCCGCCTGAATGTCAGTCCAGCGCCGCCGGAAGTCCTCCGTCTCGTCCTTGGCGAACAGCGGCGTCGCGCGATGGTCCGCGTCGGCGTCGTCGGCAGGCCGGGTGGCGTCGGCCACGACGTTTGCGTGTCCCTGCTGCACCTCGCGCGTCACGTCGCGCTCCACCGGGCGGTCGGTCGCGGCGGCGACGTCCGCCGTCGAGAGTCGCGCATCATCTGGTCGTCGTGGGTCGGTCATCGGTGCACCTCGCGTGGTTCGGCATCAGCGGTATCGAGCAGGTCTTCGAAGAGCGCGCGGTAATGGACCATGGCCTTGCGGAGGTCCTCGGTGGATGCCTCGCCGCGCCGCTCGCGAACGGCGATTTCGTGCGCCGCGCGATAGTTCTGCACGACGTGGGGGTGGTCGACGGACACGTCCGCGGCTCGCTGCTCGAAATCGCCGACGGGATAGCCACGCACCTGCATGAGGTCCGCGACGAGGTGGTCTGCTTCGGCAACGGCAGCTTTCGGGTCGTCGACGAACCGCGCTTGATCCGAGCGCCATTGCTCCGCGAACCGCGTGCGATGCTCGGGGCTGAGCGGTTTGAGGTGCAGCTGCTTCACGCGCTGAACGCGATCGTCGAGCTCGCGTTCCACATCTCGCGCGTCGCCGCGCTCGCGCACGAGGCGTTCGTACTCCGGACCGAACTTCCCGCGAAGCTCGTCGGACCGGCGCTTCTTCGTCAGCACGACGGCGATGATGACTATCGCCAGCGCGACCAGCACACCGATGACAACTCTGGGGTCGAGTGATTCCATACTGCAGTTCCTCCTCTCTGTCAGTCCCACAAGACCGGCCGCTCATTGTTGTGCGGCTCCGGGGCGCCGGCCGCCCAATCGGTCGCGAGAGGCAGGCACCGCCCATCGACAGAAAAGGCATGGGCGGTGCCACATCGCGGGGAGAAGCATGGATGACAAAGCGGCCTCGTCGGATCTGAATCCGACGAGGCCGCTTTGACGCCAGCGCGTCAGCGCTACTGGTGCGCGACGACCATCGCTTCAACCGCGACCGGGATGGGCTGGACCGAAACGAGTCCAACAGGTGTGGACACCGACGCAGAGATCGACGTCCGTCCGAGGCGACGTCCCTCGACACGCCCGTCGGCCGTGACTCTCGCCACTGACGTGTCGCTCGACGAATAGTGGATCGTGCGAGCGGGCAGCTTCACGGTCCGACCATCACCACGCGTCGCAATGAGCTTGAGCGGCTGCGTGGCTCCGACGTTGACGTTCACCTGTTGCGGTCCTTCCAGCGCGACGATCGAATCCGGAGGAACGAGTCGGGCACACGCACTGAGCACCAACGAAACGACTCCGATGATCACGTGCTGCGAACGCATGTACATCCTCAAGGCTGGGTCGGCGAGGGCGATTGGCGCGTGGCTTCCTCAGGACGCGCGGCCCCCGCACGCGTCACGAACCCGCTTCCCTGCGGGAGCCCGTTGCGCGTGTACGGAATGTTGTGACTCCAACCGATTGGCGCGGTGACTGGTGCCACGCCGGCAACGTGAGAGGCGGTGTCGTGGCGCCGTATCGTCGGCCGCAGTCGCGGTGCCCGATTCGCCCAGGCCCCGAAGAGGCGAGATTCTCGGCATGGCTTGACATGGCGGGCGCAGTCGGCAGGATAGAGCTTAACTTCAAATAGCTACAGGCTCAGTCGTGAGGCCGCCGGCCTCCCGGCGACGCTGCCGGGATGAAGGGGGAAACAGAGGTCGGCCCGAGGCACCCTGTGCGTACGGAGGTCGGCATGACCGGATCGTCGGTGACCAGCACCCCCGAAACGATCGTTGGACCGATGCGTGATGAGGCTACCCTGGAAAGCCTCTTCCGCGCTCACTTCCCGGCGCTCTGCGCAGAAGCGAAGGGCCACTTGGGCGCGGAGGCTGCGTCGGCAGCGCCCAAGGTTGTCGAACAGGCCTTTCGACAGGCGTGGGAAGAGCGCGCGAGTATTGCGTCGGAAGCGGACCTGGCATCGTTCCTTCATGACGCCGTTCGTCGCGCATCCGCGCGCGAGCTGAGTCGTCGCGCCGGGGCGAGACATCTGAGCCACGGTGCCAAGGGAGGGTCGCACCACACCTCGACCGCGGAGCTCGATGTCGACACCGCTTGGCATCAGCTATCGCGACAGCTGCACCCCGAGGCCGTGCGTGCGGATGCGAAGGCGTACTCGGAGCAACTGCGGCATCACGCGGCGGAGCACGTTGGGGATCTCTCGAAGCCACGCTCGTGGAAGGTCCCGGTGCTCATCGGCGTCTTCGCCGCGGCCCTGGCAGGTGGCGCGATGTGGTACCTCACATCCCTCGGCGCCGATCGCGCCGTGACTCGCGCGCTCGACTCGAGTGAGGCACGCACGCTCGTCGCGCAGCCGGGCCAGACGGCCAGGCTGACGCTGGACGATTCGACCCGCGTGATGTTCGGCGCCGGCTCGAAGCTCACCATCCCGAAGGAATTCAACGTCCAGATCCGCGCGGTGAAGATCGAGGGCGCGGCGCGGTTCAGTGTCGCGTCGGGCAACAAGCTTCCCTTCGAGATTCGCGCGGGGAAGGCCGCGGTGATCGCGACCGGCACGACCATCACGGCCCGCGCGTATCCGAACGACCCGTTCACGATCGTTCAGGTGGACAGCGGGACGGCGACCGTGCGCGTCGACAAGCAGGACCACCCGCTGACCGCGGGCCAGGCGCTCCTGATCGACAAGGACGGCAATACCAGAACGCCTAACGCCGACGAGCTGGCGCTCGGGACGGCCTGGACGAACCGACGGATCGCGATCTCCGGTCAGCTTCGCGACGTGGTGGCGGAGATGAACCGCTGGATCGGCACCGAGATCAAGGTGCCGGAGCTCAAGGCGCTCGACACGCCGGCCAAGGTCAACGCGCCGATGGATTCGATGCGGGTTGCCATCGGGCAAGTCGAGCAGAGCTCGGGCCTGGAGTTCGCGTACGAGGGCCCCAATCAGGTGATGGTGTTCCGTACGAAAAAGGCGGACGCAAAAAAGAAGTAGCCGGGATAAGACGGTAGACGTCAGCGCACTGAAGCCGGCAGACGGCAGAAGGCAGGTTGCAGACGGCAGAGAGACAGCGCCAGGCATCGCGTTTTCATCTCTGCCTTCTGCCTACTGCCACCCGCCCGCTGCCGGCTTCAGTGCGCTGCCCACCGTCGGCTAGTCCCCCTAAGACGACAGAGCGATCTCGCCTTCGCCGAGCCGCACGGTCCGAAACTCCTCCGTCCGAAACTCCTGCGTCATCCCCTGAACACGGTTCGCGGCAACCTGCAGTGCCTGCGCGGTAGCCGACACTTCCTGCATCGACCCTGAGCTTTGCTCGGCCGCCGCGGCGACCTCCTGCGCGGCGGCCGCGTGGCCCTCCGCAGCGGTGCGCACGCGCACCATGGCGGCGTCCACGTCGGCAATGAGCTGACGGCTGGCCGACACCACTTCCTCGACCTGCGCCGTCGCATCGTCGACCGACGCGATCGCGCGCTCGATCCGATCGAGCGATGCCGAGGCATTCTCGGCCACCTTGCGCGCGTCACGCATGCTCGCCGTCCCGGCGCCCACGGAGCCCACCGCGCGATCGATCCGGTCGCGAATGCGTCGCACACTATCGGCGACCTCCTCCGCCGCCTGGTGACTTTGGTCGGCGAGCAGCCGCACCTCTTCCGCCACCACGGCGAAGCCACGCCCGTACGCGCCGGCGCGCGCGGCCTCGATCGCCGCGTTGAGGGCGAGCAGGTTCGTCTGCGATGCGATGCTGCCGATCAACGTCGCGAAGTTGTCGACAGCGGCCGTTGCTTCCTGCAGCTCGCGAATCTCGGCCGCTGAGCCATCCGCCGCATGCGCCGCTGCCCGCAGTGTGGCGACGGCGTTCGCCAGCTCGGCACGCGCCTCGTTTGCGGTCGTGCGAATCTCGCCGCCCGCCGTACCTGTCGCTGCCGCCGCGGTTTCGATGGCCGTGCCGGCATCGCCGAGTCGACGCACGGCGTCCGCCGCCGACCCCAGGGCATCGAGCTGCGCCGACGCACCCTGCGCGATCTCGGCGATGCCGCGAGTCATGTGACTCGCCGCGTCGGAGACACTCGTTGCGTTCGCCGCGAGCTGGTTGGCCGCGACCGAGACCTGCTCGGACTCGAGCTGCACGTGCGCCACGAGCGCGCCGAGTCGTTCGCGGGCGCGACGGAGTGCCACGGCGAGCTTCGCGAACTCGTCGGCCTCCTTCCGCTCGTCGAACGCGAGACGCAGGTCGCCATCCCCCATCGCCTCCATGTCCACGGCGAAGGCAGCGAGCGGGCGTGTCACCGCGCGCGATGTGCCGATGCCGAAGATGATCGCGACGCCGACCGCCGCGACGCCCAGGATGAGCACGAGCAGCTCGTCGCGGCGGACGCGCGTGGCGAGCGCGTTCGCTATCTCGCTGCGGCGAGCGACGGAGCCGGCGCGGAACTGCTCGAGCGCCTTGTCCATTTCCTCGACGTCGTCGAACGCGGCGCGGATGCGCGGAGCCGCATCGGCAGTCTGGCCGATGCGGCGAAACGCCTGGGCCACGGAAATGCGGACCTCCACCGTGCTCTGAAGGTTGCCGACCTCCTCGAGCCGCGCGCGCTGCGCCGCCGTGAGGGTCTTCACCTTCGCGGCGTCGCCTCGAGCGGCTTCTGCGCGTGCCATCATCGCATCCCATCGGTCATGGTCCGCCGAGGCACCGCTCTCGAGGTACTGCATGCCGGCGGCGATCTCGCGGAGCGCGGCGGTGATCACGCGCTGCGATCCGTCGAATTCCTCCTCGAGAGACGCGAGCGCCTCGGCATTCCCCGAGTTGCCCGCGCGAAGGGCGCTCACGGCGACGGCCGCAATCGTCGCGACCAGCAGGACGGTGACGCCGAAGCCTAACGTGAGCCGCCCGCGAATCGTACGAAGGGCGCGTGGCCGAAGTCGCCCGATGACCTGCGCCGCGGCCTGGCGAAGCTGCGACGTGTGGATCTTCATTTGCCCACCGTCGCGATGACGATGGGCTTGTCGACGACATCGTGCTGCTGGTCGAACGCGATGCGACCCGTGACCCCGCTCGCGGCATCCCGCGAGCTTCCAATGGAGGCGAGATAGTCCCGGACGCCCGCTCGCGTCGTGCCGCCCTCGAGCGCCGCGCGACCGATCAGCATCGTCGCATCGTACGCGAGCGCCGAGCGCTGCTCGGGCATCACGCCGTATTTTCGCGTGAACGCGGCGACGAATGCTTTTGCCGTGGGCGACTCTGCGCGCGACGCCTGAAAGAAGGCCACGTAGCGCACCCCGGCGAACTCCCGCGCCTGAGCCTCGAGCTCCGATATGGCGTCGCCGCCGAGGATTGGTGTTTCGGCGTTGATCGCGCGGAGCGAACGCACGAAGCCGGCGAGGTCGGCTGGCGAGCCCGGAAAGAGCACGATCTGCGGGCTGGTGAGCTTGATGATGCCGGCGTACGCCCGCCAGTCGTTCATGTCGGCGAAGTGCGGGTTCTTCTCCAGAACGATGCCCCCGCCCGCGGTGAACACTTCGGTGAACGCGGCGCTCCAGCCGCGCCCGTACGAATCGTTCCGGTACATGATGGACGCGCGCTTGAGGCCTAACGAATCCAGCACGTAGCGCGCTGCCGCCCGGCTCGAGGCGGCGTCACTCGGGCAGACCCGGAAGAGCCACGAGCTCAGGCCCGTGAGCGCCATGCTGGTCGATGTGGGTGAGACGGCGGCGAGGGCGTGCCGGCCGCCACCGTCCTCGTCGGAGTAGATCGGCGCGGCCTCGCGGCTGCTTCGGCTGTCGGCCGGCCCCACCACGGCCACGACGGAAGGGTCGTCGCGAAACGCGGCGGCAATCTCCACGGCGCCGGTCGCCCGCTCTGGCGGCTTCGCGAGCTCGAAACGGCGTCCACCCTCGGCGTTCAGCTGGTCGATGGCCAACTCGGCTCCCCGAAGCACGGTCTGCATGTTCGGGCGCTTGAGATCGGCGGCGATGCCGATGCGGATCGTGTCGCCGTCGCGTCCCCTCGGGGCACACCCTGAGCCCACGACTGTGCCGAGACCGAGCGCCGCGATCATTGCGCGACCGGAGCGTGTGCTTGGGATGGCAAGGAATGCCGTGCGGGGCCTCATGCCTTCGAGGACGAAGTGCCCGAACGTCGGGAAACGTGAGCGTGCTCTCACATGGACTGGCGACTGGCGACTGGCGACTGCCGGGGACGGGGGACGGACCGGGAAACGGGAAACGGAAAGAGCGCGTCATTCCGAGCGCAGCGCCGCAGGTGCGGAGGCGAGGAATCGCCGTCCTCCCGGGAGAGGGCCTCGGTTCCCAGTTCCCAGTTCCCCGTTCCCCGTTCCCCGTTCCCAGTTCCCAGTCCCCAGTCGGACTCGCTTTACTTCGGGGTGCCCTCCTCCCCGCTCCCCATCCATGCCGTTCTCCCCGATCTCGCCGCCGCGTTAGGCCGCGGCACGAGCGCGGTGCTGCAGGCGCCACCCGGCGCCGGGAAGACCACCGGCGTGCCACCCGCACTGCTCGATGCGCCATGGCTCACGGGGAAGAAGATCATGATGCTGGAGCCGAGGCGGCTCGCCGCCCGCGCGGCCGCCCGGCGGATGTCTCAACTGCTCGGCCAGGGCGTCGGCGGGACCGCCGGCTTCCGCGTGCGCGGAGAAACGCGCGTGAGCGGCCTGACGCGTATCGAGGTCGTCACCGAGGGCATCCTCACGCGGATGCTGCAGAGCGACCCGTCGCTCGACGACGTCGGGCTCGTGATCTTCGACGAATTTCACGAGCGCAGTCTGGACGCCGACCTCGCGCTGGCGCTCACGCTCGAGACGCGGGATGTGCTTCGGCCCGACCTGCGCGTGCTCGTCATGTCGGCCACGCTCGACGGTGCGAGCGTCGCGCGCTTGCTCGGGGATGCGCCGGTGATCACGAGTGAGGGGCGCGCGTATCCGGTGGAGACCCGCTACGTGGAGCGTCGAACCGACGCGCGGGTGGAAGATGGCGTCGCCTCGGCGGTCAGGCGCGCGCTTGCGGACGACGAGGGCGACGTGCTCGTCTTTCTCCCCGGCGCTGCCGAGATCCGCCGCGTATACGATCTCCTCGCAGGCGGTGAGCTTCCGCCGCGCACGCACATCCGTCCGTTGCATGGCACGCTGTCGCCGGCGGAGCAGGACGACGCGATTCTCCCGAGCCCCGCCGGCGAGCGGAAGGTGGTGCTCGCGACGTCGATTGCCGAGACGAGCCTGACGATCGAGGGGGTGCGCGTCGTGATCGACAGCGGGCTGTCACGCGTGCCGCGCTTCTCGCCGCGCACGGGCATGACGAGCCTCGCGACCGTGCGCGTGTCGCGAGCGTCGGCCGACCAGCGGCGCGGCCGCGCCGGGCGCGTGGCGCCCGGTGTGTGCTATCGACTCTGGGCGGAGCACGAACAGCACCATCTCGTCGCGCACGCCTCGCCCGAGATTCTGGAGGCGGACCTCGCACCGCTCGCACTCGAGCTCGCGGCGTTTGGCGTCGGCGATCCCGCCACGCTTCGCTGGCTCGACGAGCCGCCCTCCGCAGCCTATGCGCAGGCCCGCGAGCTCCTGGTGGAGCTCGGGGCGCTGGAGTCGGCCGGCGGATCGGCGGCCGGTGGCCGCGTAACCTCGCGCGGCCGTCGGATGGCGGGGCTGCCGCTGCACCCGCGCCTTGCCCGCATGGTCGTGGAGGCCGAGTCGTTAGGTGCCCTGCCGCTCGCCTGCGACCTTGCGGCGCTGTCGAGCGAGCGCGACCCGATTCGCGGAGACGCCGCCAACCCGCCGGATGCCGACATCGAGTCGCGGCTCGCGCTGGTTCGTCAGCGTGCGCATAGCCTTCCGCCGGGCCAGAGGGCGAGCGGCGACATCCTGCGCCGAATCCGTGCCGAATCCGCCCGCCTGCGATCGGCGTTAGGTGGGCAGCGCGTGCAGGAGTCCGAGCGCGCGGACGGCGCGCACGACACGTCGGCTGCGGGCCTCCTGCTCGCGTTCGCCTACCCCGATCGCATTGGGCAGCTGCGCACGCCGCGCTCGGGTCGTTTCCTCCTGCGCAACGGAAACGGAGCGGCCCTCTCCGGTCCACAGTCGCTCTCCGACTCCGCCTACATCGTCGCCGCCGAGCTCGATGGCCGCCGGCCCGAGAGCCGGATCTTCCTCGCCGCCCGCGTCGAGCTCGCGGAGCTCGAGCGCCATCTCGCGGACCAGATCACGCTCGACCAGGAGATCACGTGGGATGCGCGAGAGCGCGCCGTCGTCGCTCGCGAGCGGGAACGCCTTGGCGCGATCGTGCTGGCCGAACGCCCGTTGCGGCACCCGGATCCGGACGTGGTGAGCGCGGTTCTGCTCGACGGAATCCGACAGACTGGCGTGGACGCGCTGCCCTGGACCGACAGTGCTCGAGCGCTGCGGAAGCGTCTGGCCTTCTTGCATCGCGTGGACCCGTCCTGGCCGGATGTCTCCGACGCCACGCTGCACGAAACGTTAGGCACCTGGCTCGGCCCCTATCTCGGGGGCGCGCGCTCGTTGGCTGACCTCGCGCGCGTGGACCTCGCGGGCGCCCTGCTCGCGACGCTGCCGTGGGAGCGGCGTGCCGCGATCGACGAGCTGGCCCCGACGCACATCGTCGTGCCGAGCGGCAGCCGACTCCCGATCGACTACGGCGACCCGTCGGCGCCGGTGCTCGCGGTGCGGCTGCAGGAGATGTTCGGCCTGGCGGACACGCCGCGCATCGCGCAGGGGGCGGTGCCGTTGACGGTGCACCTCCTCTCGCCCGCACACCGGCCGGTGCAGGTCACGCGGGATCTCGCGGGCTTCTGGCGCACGTCGTACTTCGACGTGCGGAAGGAGATGCGCGGGCGTTACCCCAAACACTACTGGCCAGACGATCCCATGCAGGCTGAGCCGACAAGGAAGGCAAAGCCGAGATAGCGGCGAGCTGCGTGCTGCGTGCGGCTGCTGGGCTGGTAGCCGACGGCTGCGCGCTACTGCCGCGTGCTACGAGCTGCTGCTATTCGCCCAACGAGCCCGATTCCGGAGTCTTGAGTCGGGAGTCGTTGGTGCTGAGTCGCCAGTCGCCAGTCGCCAGCCTTTGTAGGAAATCTGCAAAGGCACCCGCGTCCCGTCCCACGAACGTTGTCGCGCGACGGGCAACGTCATAACGTCGCACCATGAAGCGCAGGTCCTTCATTCAGATCAGCACCACGGCTGCCGGCGGGCTGCTCGTTGGCGTCATCGTCCCGCACGCCGCACGCGCGACAACCCGGGTACGCTCGGTAAACCGGTCTGCGTCGCCCGCGAAGATCGGTGCGTTCATCGAGATCGACACCAACGGCGTCGTCACGATCGCGGCGAAGAACCCCGAGATCGGCACCGGAACGAAAACGGCGCTCCCGATGATCGTGGCTGAGGAGCTCGACGTTCCGTGGCGGCAGGTCCGTGTCGTGCAGGCGCCACTCGATCCGCGATTCGGCGGGCAGTTCACCGGCGGCAGCACCGGCGTCAGCGAAAACTGGACACCGCTCCGCCGCGCCGGCGCAGCTGCCCGTTATGCGCTCGTGCACGCCGCCGCCGCGCGTTGGGCTGTGGACGCGTCCACCTGCCGCACAAACCAGGGCACGGTCACGCATTCGCCAACCGGACGACGTCTCTCGTACGGCGAGCTCGCGGGGGAGGCCGGGTCCATTCCGGTGCCCGACCAGGTACCACTCAAGCGGACGGAAGACTTCCACACGATCGGCACGCGGGTGCCTAACGTCGACGCGGCGCCGATTGCGCGAGGAGCCCAGCGGTACGGCATCGACGTCGTCCGACCCGGGATGGTCATCGCCGCCATCTCCCACGCGCCGTTCGGCGCGCGAATCGCGTCGGTGGACGAGACGCGCGCGCGGGCTGTTCCCGGGGTACGCGAGGTCGTCCGCATCGCCCCGCGAGACAATCCCATCGAGCTTCGCGAGGGCGTTGCCGTCATCGCCGACAACACCTGGGCCGCGTTCGAGGGGAGCCGCGCATTGAAGGTCACATGGACCGATCCGATCGGCGCCGCGAGCTCCGCCGCGCTCGAGACGGCGTTTCGCGCCGGACTGGAAACGCCAGGGCAGCGGATCCGCGATGATGGGGACGTGGACGCCGCCCTCCGGTCGGCGACGAAAACGCTCGATGTCGTCTACGAGATCCCATTCATCGCGCACGTCCCGATGGAACCGGTCAACTACACGGCCGACGTGCATGGTGATCGCGTGGAGCTGTGGGGCCCCACGCAGGACCCGGGAGACGCACAGGACCTCGCTGCCAAGGTCGTCGGCGTGCCGGCCGCGAACGTCACGGTTCACATGGAGCGGTGCGGCGGCGGATTTGGCCGGCGCCTCATGGTGGACTACGCCGCAGAAGCGGCGTACCTGTCGAAAGCAGTGGGAGCGCCGGTCAAGGTCGTGCGGACTCGCGAAGAGGATCTGCAGCACGACTACTTCCGCCCGTCGGGGATGCATCGCATTCGCGCCGGTCTGGATGCCCGCGGGACGCCGGTCGCGTGGGCCCAGCACCTCGCGAACACGTCGCGTTATGCGTTCGCCGGCCGGTCGGATGCGGTAAAGTCGGAGCTATATCCCGACGATTTCCCGGCGCAGTGCCTCGCGAACGTGCGATTGGAGTACACGCCGGTGGCATCGGCGATTCCAACCGGAGCATGGCGAGCCACGCTGCACTCTGCGAATGCATTCGCCGTTCAGAGCGCGGTCGACGAGCTTGCCCGCCTCGCCGGGCGCGACCCGCTCGCCTTCCGCATCGCGATGCTTGGGCCACCTCGCCGGCTGCGTTACGCGGACCACGGTGGCCCGGTGTTCGACACCGGCCGGCTGGCGGGAGTACTCAGACTCGCGGCCGATCGAGCGGGTTGGGGAAAGCCGCTGCCCCCAGGCCGCGGTCGAGGGATTGCGGCGCACTTCACCTTCGGCAGCTACGTTGCCCACGTCGCCGAGGTATCGGTCGATGCGGCCGGGCGGCCGCGGGTGCACCGGATTGTGGCGGCCGTCGACTGCGGACGAGTCGTGAATCCAGGCGGAGCCGAGGCACAAGTGCAGGGAGGCGTGATGGACGGACTTGGCTCTGCGCTCTTTGGCCAGGTCACGGTGGACCAGGGTCGCGTCCAACAGTCGAACTTCAGCGACTATCGGCTGTTGCGGATGCGCGACACGCCGTCACTCGAGGTCCACTTCGTTCGAAGCACCGAGCCACCCTCGGGCCTGGGCGAGCCGCCGGTGTCACCGGTCGCCCCTGCGGTGGCGAATGCGATCTTCAGCCTCACGGGGAAGCGGATTCGGCGCCTTCCATTGATGTCGTCAGGCGGCTGACCCACAGATTGCCCTCCTCGGCCGGGCCGGATTTCGAACAATCGGCCTTTTGGGCAGCGCGGTTGCGCAACCGGCACGTATCCCGCATCACTGTGCGGGACCCTTTTCGCACCAATGTCCGCCGCCGACGTCGACTTTCCTTCCGATCTTCGCTCGCTGGAGAGCGAGTACGAGCTCGTCCGAGAGCTCGGCCAGGGCGGCATGGCTGCGGTCTACCTCGCGCGCCATCGAGCGAGCGACCGATTGGTCGCCATCAAGGCCATCCGCGCTCGGTATCTCGACGATCCCGATGCGATCAGGCGCTTCGCTCGTGAGGCGCGGACGGTGGCTGTGCTCGACCATCCGAACATCGTACGAACCGA
Source organism: Gemmatimonadaceae bacterium (assembly GCA_036274195.1). GTDB lineage: Bacteria > Gemmatimonadota > Gemmatimonadetes > Gemmatimonadales > Gemmatimonadaceae > JAJKIV01. The sequence goes on from DASUGD010000209.1 coordinate 69,096, forward strand.
GGCCATCCGTCAGATCGACGACCGCGCGGTCGCGATCATCATGGAGCACATTCCCGGCGGTACTGTCCGCGACCGGCTCCGGGAGTTCGGGTCGTTAGGTGCCGAGGACGCGGAGTGGATCCTGCGCGACGTGGCGAACGCGCTCGGGTACGCGCATCGCCAGGGCATCGTTCACCGCGACGTCAAGCCGGAGAACATCTTCCTCGACGCGACGCGACGTCGAGCGCTGCTCTCCGACTTCGGGATCGCGCGCAGCATCGACACGGAATCCGGCATCACGCTGCTTGGCGCCGCCCTCGGCACCCCGCAGTACATGTCGCCCGAGCAGATCGACGGGGAGCACGTCGATGGCCGAAGCGACATCTATAGCCTGGGCGTGCTCGGGTGGGAACTGTTGACCGGACGCCGGCCGTGGGCTGGAGAAAGCCTCTACGGCGTCATCTATAAGCAGAAGCACGAGGACCTCGCGCGCATAACGTCCCTCCGTCCTCGCGTGCCGGCGAACCTGTTGTTCGCGATCGAAGGCGCTTTGCTGAAGGACAGGGCCCGCCGGTGGCAGTCGATCGACGAATTCCTCGACCAACTCACGTACAACCCGCCACCGTTGCTCGCGCAGTCGTATCCGGCGGGTGCGGCCAAGGGCGAGTACGCGCCGACGGTGCAGTTCCGCGCGGCCACGCTGCGAGGAAACGAGCCGGCCGGGGCGGAGCAGGTGGTCGACGTGGACACGAAGCTGCGCGAGGAGGCCGCCACGCTGTTCGCGCCGGACCCCGCGCTGGCCGTGCCGGCGCGCGAAGCCGTGGAGCGAGGCGCGTCCATCACGTCGGGAACGGCACGCAATGCAATCGATGAGGCCACGTTCCCCGGGAGCGAATACACGTTTCCCGAATACGATCCTAACGCCGAACCGCCGTACGATCCCATCGTACGTCGCAGGCGGATCGCGCAGATCGTCGGCCTGACGGTTCCGCTCGGTGTGGCCGCCGCGTCGCTCTTCGCGATGCTGGGGGACAGCACGAGGCAGGCGACGACTCGCACGTCCATGCAGGTGAGCGCGAGCACGCGGACGATTGCGGCGGACTCGGCGCTGGCGCCGAGATCGATCACGACAGTCCTGACGTCGGCCCCACCGACTGGTCCTGACACCAGCCTCGTGCGAGTCCCGCCGGACCTCAGGGCGGGCGACATCATGACGGCTCGCAAGAGCGTGGATGGCGACCGTTCAACCGCGAAGCTGGCGCAGCCCGCCCGACGCGCGTCGGGAAACCACCGCGGTCGCGCCGGTGCTGCCAGGTCGGCCCGGGACCGCGACGCCCAGGGGCTCGAGGCTGAAAGCGTTCGGGTAGGTGCAGGTCGCTCGGCCAACGACTCGAATCGAGCAGGCGCGCAGCCAGCGGCTGGCACTGACGCGCGAGACTCGATCCTGCCGTTCGAGGACCCGTTCAGGCCTCCCGATCCGCCTCCCGTGATGCCGAGACCGTTAGGCAAGGGCGAGGTACCCACGCCGCAGTGTCGCGTCGCGTCGGCGGCGGACCAGCACGCGTGTCTCGACGCGTACATCGCCATCGGCGACGCCCCCCTGACCAAGGCGTTAGGCGCGCTCGTCGAGGAGCTGCGGCGGGTCTCCAACACGCCGCTTGGCGTCCCCGATCCGCGGACGGTCGAGCGCGTCCGCGTCGAGCAGCAGGCGTGGATCGCTGTCCGGGAAAATGAGTGTCCGCGCACCGCTCCACCCGGTGCCGGCCCACTCTGGGCGCACGAGGCCGCCGCGTGCTTCAACAGGATGTCGAGCGCACGCACGGCCGAGCTCCGCGAGGCTGTCAAGCGCCTGCTGCGAAAGCGCTAGAGTTTGACAGTCGGCTCGAAGCGTGGCGGCCGGCGGACCTTGGTCGCCTGCTCGAACGCATACGCCAAACCGATGAGCGTCCCGTCGCTCCACTGAGCGCCGATGAACGAGATACCGACCGGAAGCCCGTGGACGTACCCCGCCGGCACGGTGACGCTCGGATAACCGGAAACGGCCGCTGGTGTGGAGCTGGCGCCGGTGAAGTGGTCACCGTTGATCAAATCGGTCGTCCAGGCGGGCCCACCGGTCGGTGCCACGACCGCGACCACGCGATGCTTCGCGAGTGTCGCGTCGATCCCCTCGGTACGCGACAGGCGAACACACTTCTCGCGTGCAGCCTTGTACGCGGGGCTCGTCAACGGCCCTTTGGCCTGTGCCCTCAGGAACTGCTCCTGGCCGAAGAAGGGCATCTCGCGGTCGGCGTTCTGATCGTTGAACGCGATCAGATCGGCGAGCGTCTTGTGCGGCGCCGACGGGCCTAACGTGGCGAGATAGGCGTTCAGGTCGGCCTTGAACTCGAAGTTCAGCACCTCGCCTTCGGCGTCGTCGAACTTGCCGGACGTCGTGATGTTCGCCGGGTCGACGATGATCGCGCCGGCCGACTTCATGGCGGCGATCGCTTCATCCATGATGCGGTCCACCGCAGTGCTGAACCCGAAGAAGTTTCGCGCGACGCCAATGCGCACACCCTTGAGCGCGCCGGGATTCAGCGCGTTCGTGTACGACGTGACGACCTTGCCTCGGCTGGCGGCAGTCGCCGGATCGCGTGGGTCCACGCCGCTCAGCACTGCCAGCAGCTCGGCGGCGTCTGCGACCGTGCGGGCCATTGGGCCGGCGGTATCCTGGCTATGCGAGATGGGAATGATGCCGGAACGGCTCACGAGGCCTACCGTCGGCTTGATCCCCACGAGCCCGTTCGCCGATGACGGACACACGATCGACCCGTCGGTCTCCGTGCCGACTCCGACAGCCGCGAGATTGGCCGAAATCGAGGCACCGGTCCCGGAGCTCGACCCGCACGGATTCCGGTCGAGCGCGTAGGGGTTCTTCGTTTGGCCGCCGCGACCGCTCCAGCCGCTCGTCGAGCGCGTGGATCGGAAGTTCGCCCACTCGCTCAGGTTCGTCTTCCCGAGGATGACGGCGCCGGCTTCCCTGAGCCGTGCCGCGATGAACGCATCGCGCGGCGCGATCGACTCGGCGAGCGCGAGCGAGCCGGCGCTCGTCCGCATCCGATCGGCGGTGTCGATGTTGTCTTTGATGAGCACCGGAATGCCATGGAGCGGTCCGCGCACTCGCCCTGCCTTTCGCTCGGCATCGCGCTCCTCCGCGATCTGGATCGCGTCGGGATTCCGTTCGATGACTGCGTTGATCGCCGGCCCGCTCTTGTCGATCGCATCCATCCGCGTGAGGTAACGCTCGGCGATCGATAGGGCGGTGTCGCGACCCGACCGCATGCCTTCCTGGAGCGCGGCAATCGTCGTCTCCTCGAGGTCGAACGCGCTCTGCTGCCAAAGGTGTGGTTTCGATGTCGCCGGCACACGGCTCGGCCGGCTTTCGGCGAGCGAGACGTCTACCGTCGTTGCGAGTGCTGCGAGCGCGCCGGCGCGAAGGAAGTCACGGCGCTCGATCGGAGCGTGGCCTGGTCGTTTGGACATGGACGCAGAGCTACGAGCTCGACCCTCCTGACACAAGAGCGGCCTCGAGTCGGTCCACCAGCTCGGCCTGCGCGGGGTTCATCCTGGCCTTCGCGGCGGCGGGGTCGAACCACGCGCACCGATCTATCTCGGGAAACTCGATCGTTCGGCCGGAGCCGCGCGGCCACTCGGTCCGCATGGTGTTGCTCACGATGGCTGACGGATCCGCATCGCCTTCCCACGCCCAGGCGTGGATCGTCTTGCCCGCCTTCTGGCGAATGCTGCCAAGCGGGATGAACGGGCCGACGGGATGAATGCTCGTTTCTTCGAGAAACTCGCGTTGCGCAGCATCAAGCAGATCCTCACCCGATTCGACGATGCCTTTCGGGATCGTCCAGGCACCAGCGTCGCGGTCCTTCCAATAGGGCCCGCCTGGGTGCGCGATGAAGACCTCGAGTCTCCCGCGGGAACGTCTGAAGAGCAACAGCCCTGCGCTCACGTTTTGTCGGGTCGATCGCGCCATTGCGAGGGTTGGTGTCCGGGGTGACCGTGCTCTTGCGACGCCTCGAGTCGCGCGGGAAGATAGCCGTCGACCGTTACTCGCGGGTTACTTCCTGCCATGTCGAACCGATACTTAATCATCGGCGCGCTCGGATTCACGTTCGCAGCGGCACGATCCACGTTCGCGGCCGCCCAGGAGCCGATCGATCGCGCGATGATTGGAAAGCTCCAAGAGGAATCGCGTGCGCGCTCCCAGGTACTCGAGACCTACCGCACGCTCACCGATGAGATCGGGCCTCGCTTGACCGGCTCGCCCGCGTTCAAGCGGGCCGTCGATTGGACGCGGGACAGGCTCGCGCGGTGGGGGATGAGCAACGTCACGGTGGAACCGTGGCCGTTTGGTCGCGGGTGGACGCTCGAGAAGCTGACGCTGGAGATGACTCAACCGCGGTACTTCCCGCTCGAAGGCTACCCGGAGGCATGGACGCCCTCCACGCGCGGGCTCCTGACCACTACGGCGATCTACCTTGGCGACAAGACCGCGGATCAGATCCGGGCGCTGGGCTCGAGGCTCGAGGGTGCGATCGTGCTGCCACAGCCTCCGCAGGAGGGTGACCGTCTCATCACCGCGGACCGGCTACAACCGGGTGATACGGAGGAGCGCGTGCGGATAGGCGCGCCGCCGATGCTGCGGACGGAAGGCCTAACGCCGCTCCGAGACATGATGCCGATCCTTCAGCAGCTTGGCGTCGGTCTGGTGCTTCGCCCAAATCAGGGCCAGCACGGCACGCTGTTCGTGCTGGGCAACCGCAACACGAAGGATGACGCCGTCCCGAGCGTCATTCTCGCCGCCGAGCACTACAACATGATCGTGCGGCTCGTCCAGCACGGCACGCCGGTCCGCCTCAACGCCGAGGTGCGGGTCAAATACCAGGCGGCGGACACGAGCGCGTACAACGTGATTGCGGAGATTCCCGGCACCGACCCCGTGCTCAGGAACGAGGTCGTCCTCATCGGCGCGCACCTGGACTCGTGGCACTCGGCGACGGGCGCGACGGACAATGCGGACGCGGTGGCGGCGACGATGGAGGCCATGCGGATGTTGAAGGCGGTGGGCGCCAGGCCACGACGCACGATCCGTCTTGGCCTGTGGGGTGGCGAGGAGGAAGGCCTGCTCGGGTCGAAGGCCTACGTCGACAAGCACCTCCGGGGCGAGGCGAACGCAGCCGCCCGCGACGCGCTCGCGGTGTATCTCAACGACGACCCGGGGACGGGGCCGACGTACGGCTTCTACACGGAGGAGAACGCCGGCGCGAAGGCGATCTTCGACGACTGGCTGCGGGCGTTAGGCGATCTGGGCGTGAAGCGGAATCCGGTGGACAGGATCGGTGCAACGGATCACCTGAGCTTTACGGCGGTCGGGATCCCGGGATTCACGACGCTCAAGGACTATCGGGACTACGATGTGCGCACGCACCACACGAATGCGGACTTCTACGAGCGCGTGAGCGAGAAGGACCTCCAGCAGTCGGCGATCGTGATGGCGGTGTTCGCGTGGCAGGCGGCGATTCGGGACGGCAAGATTCCGAGAGTGACGGCTCAATAGAGGGATGGGGGATGAGGGATGAGGCCGCTGTTAACCTCATCCCCCATCCCCCATCCCTCATCCCTCAAATCCGTGGCACCTGTCCCTACCGCGATCGCGTACGTGCCCGTTCACCGACACGAACTGCCACGCGTAGTGCCCGGGGTAGAGCTGCAACTGGAGCACACCGTAGTTGTCGTTGTAGCGTCGCTCGCTGAATCGGGCCGTGTGGCCGAAGTTGTCGAGCATGGCGCCTCCCGTGCCGACCACGAACTCACGGATGCCTCGCTTTTTGTCCAAGGCGGCGTTGCCGTCGACCGGGGCGAAGCGCTCGTAGGCGTGATGGTGACCGGTCACCGCGACCTCCACTCCCGCCGAGTACAGCACCTTCCACACGGCGGCCATCGCGGGAGTTGCGTCCGAGCTCGAGCTCAGGAATGCATGGTGCCAGTAGGCGACCGTGCATAACGTGGGATGGGCCGCGAGGTCCGCTCTGAGCCACCCGACCTGCGCGGACGTGTCACTCACGTCGATGTTGCTGTTCAGCGCCACCACGTGCCACGACCCGAGATCGTAGCTGTAGTACCCGTTCGTCGAATCGCCGGCGGCGGCGCCGAAGTAGGTGAAGTACCCAGTCGCGTGGCCGTCGTGGTATTCGTGATTGCCCGGCGTCGGGCGAGTGCGCTGCTTGTGGCGCCCCCACGTGGGTCCGTAGCACTTCTGGAAGTCGTCCGACGAGCCGTTGGGATAGGCGTTGTCGCCGGCCGTGAAGACGGTGCCGGGATCTGGTCGAGCAGAGTTGCCGTGGCTCGATCGCCGATCAGCCCGCAGAAGCCGATGTCACCGGCGCCGACGAGCGATTGGCCGCCCGCGCGTTCGGTGGTATCCGGCCGAAGCCGAGCTCGCCAACCAAAGATGTAGCGGACCGGCTTGCACGCGCCGGCGGACAGAGCGCTGACAGCAACGAGGAGTGCTCCAAGCTGACGGAGAACGGACTGCACGTGACTGATCCTGCGGAATCGTGTACTTCTCGAAGGCAATACCGGGTCCCTGACGCACGCGACGACCTGAATCCTGGCTCCTTTGGCTCATCACGCCGCGGGGCACGTCGAGATCATCGTGGCGCGGGGCTAATTGAGATCATCGCGGCGCATTTCACGCGGCGCGAAGCGCCGCCCGTGCGCGCCTAACAAGCCGGCCTGGCGCACGCCCGGCGGGCGCTGCGCGCCCGTGCTGCTGGCTCCTGACGGTCAGCTGGAGTGTGGCCGGAGGCGGGGCGTCGGGTGAGGAGGCGTCGCGCGGCGTCGCAGCGATCGCCGGACCTGGCGGAGCCGTACGCCCGGCCGCCACCATGGTCCGGCGGCGCCGACTGCGAGCGCGTTCCGCCGACGAACCCGACGCCCCGCCGACCAGACCGCGATGCCGACCGTAAAGCCGTCAGCAGCAAGCAGCCAGCAGCCAGCAGCCCGCTAAGGCGCCAGACCGGCCAACAAATACGTGAGCATGGCCGTGCCGTCCATGATCGGCTCGTTCGTCGAGTAGTCGCCGATGTCGTCGTGATACACGATGAACCCCGTGTTGAACGCGGCGTACTCGTCGGGGTCCATTAAGCGGATGCCGAGCAGGTTCGTGTAGATCGACCGGTACACCGGCCCATCGACGAGACCGCCCAGCTGAGTCTCCACACCGATCTGTTTCGACATGACTGAATGCGGATCGTGCGGCCACGTCCCCGACCACGGGAGACCGACCACCATCGACGTCCCCCAGGGATTCGCGCCGAACAGCCAGTCGAGCGCCGCCGCCTCGTACTCGCGAAAGCGTTCGTCGCCGGTCATTCGCCGGTACAGAAACGCCTGCGTCGCGAACGCCGACATGAGGTTGTTCGAGCACCAGATGAACGGGATCCCGACGCGAAAGCCATTCGTCTTCGCTCGTGCGGCCACTCGGTCGAGTCCCTGGGCGTAGTAGCGCGCCATCAGTCGTTTCGCCTGGCGATCGCCAACACGCCAGATCGCGTCGTGCCCGTGGTTGATCCACGGATACCACTCGTAATGCCGCGCCGTGTCCGCGCCCATCCAGGGTGTGACGGGCTCCTTCGCTGCGTACGCGAGCGCATCGCGCAGGAATCGCGGTTCGCGGGTCAGCGCGTACAGTTCGGCGGCGCCCAGCTCCATGTCGTCGGCCCAGTTCTCCTCCTCGTAGAAATAGGGCGAGCGGCCGGGCGCCGTCTGGCAATTGCCGGGATACTTCACACCTAACGCGTATGCCGCGAGCGCGCGCTCGCGCAGCCGCTTCGCGAACGCCGGGTCCGTGCGCTCGTACGTTCGCGATGCCAGTGCGAACGTCGCGGCGTACTTGCCAGCCGTAGACGCGTACCCGGTCGAGCGGTTCTTCCCGGTGAACAGCCCTTGCGGCTTGCCGGTGCATGGATAGACCGGCCGTTCCTTGCCCTTGCCCCATCCGTAGTCCGCCGAGTCGCTCGTCGGCAGGTCGAAGTAGGTATGGTCCCGATCGTCAGCGAGCTGGTTGAACATCGTCGATTCGTCCGGGAACATGCGGAGGAGCCACTCGAGGCCGTGCCGCGCTTCGTCGAGGGCATCGTCGGTCCCGTTGGGACCGGGGAGCCCGTTCGCGGCGAAGCCGTCGGCAAATGCTCTCGGAAAATCCAGCCGGGCCTTGAGCATCACGTAGGTCGCGGTCGCCGACGTCGTCACATACTGCAGATAGTCCGCGGCGTCGGCCCAGCCTCCGCTCACGTGGATGAATTCGCCGGACCGTGTCGGATGATCGACAATGATGCCGTCGTGCGTGTGAACCGAGTCGTGAAGCGTCGGATTGAAGCCCGAGCGCTGCTGGCGCATGTAGTAGAGCAGGGTATCCGCGGCGCCCGCGTATGCACGCGCATCCACGCGGACCACCGGCGACCGGACATTGCCGCTCACGATGCGGTATCGGCCCGACGCACGCACCGACGAGAAGTCCAGCCGGTAGGTGGCGATACACGGGCCGAATGGCGAGTCGGCGCGCACGGTGCGGGGTGCTTGCACAACGCGACCTGCTATGTCCTGGACGAGGAATGTGAGCGGTGTCCGGACTTCGGCGCCGTGCGAGGAATCGGCGATGACGCACGCCACCGCGGTCTTCGGTGCGGCAGGCAGGTAGCCGACCTGATTCACCCGAATGACGAGCATCGGCTCCGACGCCCAACGGGTGATGTGAGGGATCAACACCGTGAGCCCTACGATCGGCGCCAACGTTAGGGTCGTGCGGAGGCGGACCGGCATGGCGGGAAGATCGGGACCGGTCGGCTGGGAAACAACCGGGGGACGGGGGACGGGCGACGGGTGACGGGCGACGGGCGACGGGGAGGGACGATGTCAAGGAGGCGCGTCATTCCGAGCGGAGCGCCGCAGGCGCGGAGGCGAGGAATCGCCGTCGTCCCGAGCGAGGGCCCTCCCCTCTACCGGGATGCCTGCGATTCCTCGCCGTCGCTCGGAATGACGACCGTCCAACCCGCAGCCTAACGCTTTATGGACACTCCCCCGTAGGCGCCGAGCTCTGTGTTCCCGCCGGCGGCCCGCTTCGCCGGCGAGTCAGGAGCCAGCGTGAACCGCGCCGTCTCCGCGAACTTTGGGTCCTTGTCGAGATTGCCCGTCCCCGGCGCGCCACCCTGCACGAGGTTGTAGCTCATCTCCGGCGGCGTGAGCGGCGAATAGCTCACCTGATTGCCCGCGCTCTGGGAGTTCCCCCACACGATGTTGTTGCGGAACACGACCTTCGTCCCAGCCGCGATCAACGCTCCGCCGCGGCCCTTCATGCCGCGCGCAGCCGTATCAGCGGTCGCAGACCTGTTGTTCACGATCGTGTTGTGCTCGACCAACGTCGACAGCCGATAGCTCAAGCTCCCCACGATCCACAGGCCAGCCCCCCCGAAGTCTTCGCCGCCCGTGTTGCCGACGATGAGGTTGTTCTTCACGATGCCGGCCGAGTGGAAGAGCACGATCCCGCCGCCGTACCGGCCGCGGTTGCCGCGGATCACGTTGTTCACGATCGTTGGCTCCGAGTAGCCGCAGCGGATCGCGCCACCACCGGCGCTGAGCAAACTGTCGCCCGCGACGTTCTTCGCCATCGAGGTCGCGACGTTGTTCACGATGTGGTTGTAGCGAATGGTCGGCGATCCGAGCTCGCAGAGGATTCCTCCACCCTCGCGGAAGTATTGGAGGTCTTTGGCGTCGAGCCAGATCGTGCCCGTGCCACCCGTGATCGTGAAGCCCTCGAGCACGGCCGTCGAGTCTTCCTGGTTCACGAACCGAACGACCGTGCCGCTATCCGGATGCGCCGGACGGCTGCCATCGATGATCGTTCGCTCGATGTCGGCCGCGTCGCGCGAGCGAAGAAACTGGCTCGCCACGACGATGCCCTTTCCCTTGAAGCGAATGTTCTCGTAGTACCGTCCGGGCGAGACGAGAACGGTATCGCCCGGAACCGCGCTATCGATGGCTGCCTGGATCGACGGGAACTTGGCCGGCACGGCGAGCACCGCGTGCCTCGGCGCCGGCGGCTGTGCGTTGGCGCTTCCAAGCGGCTGGGTCGCGAGCGCCGCGAATAGAAAAGCAGAATGGCGAATCATTGGCGTGGGTGATGAGTCGCCACGAAAGTCGTCGAGTCGCCGCGCAGTTCGAAGTCCCGGATGATGATCTGCACTAACGCGGGATGAATGGCACGATGCCCCGGCCGCCGTTTTGGCTGATGGCTGATGGCTGATGTTACAGCTCGCCGGCCCTTACGGTCTCATTCGGGCTTCTAGCCTGTCCCGGTACCAGCGGCTCAGCTTGAGCTGCGTCCCGTCCGCGAGACGAACCATGTAGTCGCCCGATCCCCACAGATCCATCTGACGGATCCGGTCGAGATTTACGATCGTCGAGCGGTGAATGCGCGCGAAGCGGCGGACATCGAGCGCGCGCTCCAGCGTCGTCATCGTCTCACGAATGAGATGCGTGCGCGGGCCGGTGTGCAGGCGAGCGTAGTTCCCGAACGCCTCGATCCAGTCGATCTCCGCCACCGACACGAAGTACATCCGTCCCTCTTCCTTCACGAGCAGACGGTCGAGCGGCACGCGCCCACCGCCGTTCGGCGCCAGGTCGGCTGGCGCACCGGCTGCGTCGCGAGCCGGCGTGCCGGGCGATGCCTCCAGAAACGCCACCAGCTTTGCGTGACGCTCGGCCGCCGTGGACTGCGCAATCTGCGCGCGCGCCCGCTCGATCGCCTCGCCGAACCGGGTGGGATCCACGGGCTTCAGGATGTAGTCGAAGGCATGGACGTTGAACGCCGCCACCGCGTGCTCGTCGAAGGCCGTCACGAAGATCACGAGTGGTGCCGGGCCGTCGAGCGCACGAAGGACCCCAAACCCATCCACCCGAGGCATCTGCACGTCCAGCAGCACGACGTCGGGGTCATGGGTGGTGATGAGCGAGACTGCTTCACGGCCGTTGGCCGCCTCACCGACCACCTCGATGTCAGGCTGCTCGGTGAGAAGTCGCCTCAGACGCTGACGTGCGAATGCCTCGTCGTCGACGATGAGGACGCGCAATGCCGTCACGACGCGCTCCGCCGGAGGGCTGAATGGGAAACGACGGTCGCCGCCGCAGGCGATCGCGGTCGCCTAACGGCTTCGGCAGCGTGCTCCGAGGGTCGCGGAGCAACCATGAACGTGGCTGGCTGTTCGTCATCGACTTCGAACGGAATGACGACCGACGCGATCGTGCCGCCGTCGGGCGCGGGCGTGAGCGTGAACTCCTGCCGGCCGGCACCATACAGGTGAAGCAGGCGCTCACGGGTGTTTCGCACGCCCGTGCCCTCGCGAATCGGGCCGGCGAGGCCGTCGCCGTTGTCGCGAACTTCGAGGTTCACCGAGTTGCCGTCACGTCTCGCCGTGACGGTCAGGCGCCCTCCTTCCTCGCGTGGCTCGACGCCGTGCTTGATCGCGTTCTCCACGAGTGGCTGCAGGATGAAGCGCGGCACGAGCGCGTCGAGCGTGGCCGGCTCGATGTGCAGGTCGAACGTCAAGCGTCCTCGGAAGCGAGCCCGCATGATCTCGATGTAGCTCTCGAGTAGCTCGAGCTCGCGCCGGAGTGGCACGCGCTCTCGATCGGCCTCGGCGAACGACGAGCGCAGGAGCACGCCGAGCCGGGTGAGCATCGCGTCGGCACCGGCCGGGTCGGTATAGACCTGCTCGGCGATCATGTTCAGGGTGTTGAACAGGAAGTGTGGCCGCAGCTGACCCTGCAGCGCCGTTAGGCGCGCCTCGGCCAGTTGGGCTTCGAGCGTGGCAGCGCGGAGGTCGCGCTCGTACGAAAGGCTCGCGTAGTACCGGACGTGGGCGAGCGCAACGATCACGAAGTAGCAGAGGGAGTACAGAAAGAGCGTCCGCAGGAACGCGATGTGAAGCGGCGCGCTGGAGGTCGGTGCTCCCGAGCTCAGGTACGGCGCGATGACGCGCATGAGTGCGACGTCGATGAACGTCGCGAGCGCGGCGATGCCAAGATGGATCGGAACCGTCTTGAGCCAGTTCGTCCGATCGATGCGAACGCGTCGCGACAGGGCGAGGATAGCCGGTGTGTACAGCGCCCACAACCAGCAGCTCGCGAGCGACATGCGAATGAGCCGGCCAAACACGTCCGCCCCTCCCTCGGGCTGCGCGGCAGCCTGGAGCTCGGTCGTCGCTACCGCGACGAGGGTCCACGCGACGAAGTAAACGGCGCCCCTCGTCGCGGCCGTACGCAGGTCGGGTTTGCTGGCGGTGACGGTGGCCACCCGGGTTCCTCCTGGGGAGATGAATGAGGGTACTCGGTTTGGCCAGTCCCTCAACGTCCCGGATGATGACCGGCGGATACGTGGGACGTCCAGCTCGAGTGTGGGCTAATCCGCCGCGAGGACCGTCCGCGGATCGGTGAACGCAGCCCGGAGCGCGGGCGTGAGCGCCCCGACCCCGGTCACTACCGCGAACACCAGCGCCGTGGCCGCGAACACGCGCGGATCCATGGCCGAGACACCGAACGTCATTGCCCTGACTGTGCTCGCCGCGGCCACGGCACCCGCCGTTCCGATCGCGACACCGACCGCCACAACCAGCGCCGCCTCCCGTATCACCAACCACGCCAGGTCCCGTGGCAGAGCGCCAAGCGCGCCACGAATCCCGAGCTCACGACGCCGCGCCGCGACTGCATGCGTCCAGGCGCTGAAAACGCCGACGGCGGCGAGCACGAGCGCCACACCGGCAAAAACGCCAATCACCACGGCGCCCAGTCGCCAGGAGCGTGTCTGCACCTCGAGATACTCGTCGGCGACGCGCACCCGCACGGAGGTGAGTGCGGGGATCGCGTCGAGCAAGGTTCGCTGCAGCTCGGTGCCGATGTCGGGCCGGCTGGTGCGGACAGCGATCTCACGGCCAAGAAAGGTCGTCGCGAGGTCGTTAGGCATCGACCGCGACGCTGCCGGCAGGTAGATCTCGGCGGTTCCGTGCGGGGCGTCCAGGGAGCCGCGCCGGTCGGTGACTATGCCGATCACCTGTGCGCACGGAACGTTCGTCGAGCGCGAGCCGACCTGTACACACTGGCCCAGGGCGTCCATCCCCGGCCAATACACCCGAGCGAAACGCGCGCTCACGAGCGCGACGGGTCGTCGTGCCAGAACGTCATCGTCGGTGATGGCACGCCCGCGCCGCAGCCTCACACCGAGCGCCTCGAGAAACCCCGGTGTCACGGAACTGACTGACGGCTCCCACTCGTCCAGATCGGGCGGAGCCGAATCGCGACCCGGCACCCGAAGCGGCGGATTGAGATAGCCGGGAAGGCTCGCAGCGTTCGTCATGCCGGCGGCGGTGACGCCGGGCAGTCGCCTCACCGCATCGAGCGCGCGCGCGGCTGCGGCGTTCGCTGTTGCTTCCGTCAGCCCCGCGGCGCGAAGGTCGACGTCCGCGGCCACGAGGTGCGGGACGTCGATGCCGAGGTCAGCCCGCAACGCGTTCCGAAGGCTCGCGACGAACACCGCCGCCTCCGACACCAGGACGACGCCAAGCGCGATCTGCGATCCGACGAGAACGCGCAGCGCGCCGCGGTGCGAACCGGTTGCGGTACGTGAGTGACGGGCAAGCGCCTCGTGCGGACTCGTCTGCGCGAGCCGAACGACGGGCAGGACTGCGCAGGCCGCACACGTGACCGCCGCGACGAGTGTCACGACAATACCGGTCCGACCGTCGAGCGGCGCCGGCGCCACGCTGTTCCCGAGCAGCAGCGTCGTGACCGCGCGACTCGCGACCCGTGTGCCGACGAGCGCCACGAGCGCCGCCGCAAGCACGATCGTACCGGCCTCGGTCACCGACCGGGCGACGAGTCGTGCTCGGCCGGCGCCTAACGCGGCATGGATCGCGACCTCGCGGGCGTCGGCGATGCCTCGCGCCACGAGCAGACTCGTGACATTCGCGCAGGCAATGCAGAGCACGATCACGGCAAGACCCACCAGCCAGATTGCGATTCGGCCGCTGGGCGAGCTCGGGTCGCGCCGGGCGCCAGCCAACGACGTGACCGGGACGACTTCATGGGCGAGCGTCTCCTGATCGACCGCTCGGACCCCGACGTTCGCGCGCCGGTAGACCGCGCTCGCCTCCGCGCTGGCGGCACGCTCGGTCACGCCCGCGCGCAAGCGTCCGACGATCCGCACCCATCGATAGTCGCGATTGACCAACGCCTCGCGTCCACCGAACCACGGCGCGTTCTCGATCGGCACCACGAGATCCACGGGGGAGAGGTCCGGAGCCGTGAAGCTCGCGGGTAAGACGCCAACGATGGTGAAGTCGACTCCGCCGAGCCGAACGATCTCGCCGACGGCGGCGGCGTCGTCATTGAAGTACCGCGCGCGAAATGGAGCGCTGACGATCACGACCGGATCGGCACCCGGCCGATCCTCGTCGGCCGAGATCGCCCGGCCCGTCCGCGGGGCGATGCCTAACGTCGAAAGCAGCGAATGGCTCGCGAGGAGTCCTCGCGCCGGCGACACGCCACGGCCCACGCGGGCGGTGTAGTTCCAGATCGCGAACGCCGAAACCGATTGGAGTGTCCGCGTCTGGTCGCGGAGGTCCGTGTAGTCAGGGTACGACAGGCGACTAGCCGCCGCCCATGGACCGACGCCGACGACGCGCGCCGGTTCGCGGACCCCGGCTGGCACGCGGAAGAACAGGGAATCGACGACGCCAAGCAGCGTCACGACCGACGCCATGCCGACCGCGAGCGACAACACGATGGCGACCGACACGCACGGAGCGCGCACCATCCGTCGGACGGCGCGTCGCACGTCGTTGCCGAGGGCGTCGATCAGTGCGCGTACGGCCATGGGTGCCACGATAGCCAACTCGCGCGGGCGCGGCTACGTCACTCTTTAGCCGTCCCGCAACGCCACGGCTGGATCGACACGCGCCGCGCGCCGCGCCGGCAGCCAGCTCGCGAGCGTCGCGACCGCCAGGATCACGCCAGCCGCGCCGAGGAACGTCGGCAGGTCTGTGGCCGCGACCCCGAACAGCAGGGAACCGAGCAGTCGCGAGGTCATGAAGCCACCCGCGAGGCCGAGCACCACGCCGAGCGCGGTCATCCCGAGTGCACTGCGGATTACCAGCCTCACGACGTCCCCCGTATCGGCGCCGAGCGCCACGCGGACGCCGATCTCCCTCGTGCGCTCGTTGACGCCGTACGCCATGACGCCGTACACACCGATCGCCGCCAGCAACAGCGCGACGAGCGCGAACACGCCGATGAGCGTCGTGCGGTCGCGCGGCTGCTGCACCGATGCGGCAACGATGTCCGACATGGCTGCTGCCGACGACACCGGTTGGTCGGGATCGAGCGCATGCACCGCCGCCCGAATCGGATCGATCGACCAGACCGGGTTGCCGCCCGTGCGCACCGCGAGCGTCATGTTGGAGACCGGCCGCTGCGCGAAGGGCAGGTACACGGCCGGCAGCGCCGGATCCGCGATGGCGGAGGCACGGACGTCGGCGATGACACCGACGATCTCGCGCGCGGCACCCTCGAAATCCAGCCGCGGCGGGGCATTGGGTCGGTCGAATCGCAGCGACTCGATGCTGAGCGCCACCCGCTTGCCGACCGGGTTCTCGTTAGGCCAGAAGCGCTTGCGCATGGCCTCGTTGATCACCGCCACGCGGGGCGCGGCAGCGCCGTCCGACGCGGTCAGCGCGCGGCCGCGGCGAAGCACGAGCGCCATCGACGAGAAATAGCCGGGCGTCACCGACGCGTAGGCGACGTCGGGCTCGTCGCCAGGCGGTGGGGGCGGCGCCCCGATGATCCGGAAATCGGTCATCTGCTGCGGCCCCGAGAGCGGCAGCTGCTCCACCGCGCCGACGCTTCGCACACCCGGCAGCGCACTCACACGCTCGATGAGCGCGTCGTAGAACTGCGCCTGTCGGGCGGGCGTGTCGTAGCCGGATTGTGGCAGGTTCAGATCGACCGTGAGCACGTGGTCGGCACGGAAGCCCGGGTCGATCGCGCGCAGGTTGGCAAAGCTGCGAAGCAGCAGGCCCGCACCGACCAGCAGCGTCAGCGCCAACGCGACCTCGGCCACCACCAGCACCTGGCGCGTGCGGACCCGTGTCGGGTCGCTCGACCCGTGCCCACGGGTCGCCAGCGCCGAATAGAGCGATGGACGCGACGCACGGAGTGCGGGGACGACCCCGAACAGGAGGCCGGTGGCGAGCGACACGCCGAGCGTGAACGCCAGCACGACGGCGTCGAGCCCGACCTCGTCGGCGTGTGTCGCGTACGGGACGAACACGCTCGGCGCCGCGAGCGACACGACGGCGGGCAGGTCGACGAGCCAGGCAGCCACCAACAGGCCGGCGACGCCGCCGGCGAGAGACAACACGAGGCTCTCCGCGAGGAGCTGCGCGACGAGTCGCCACCGACTGGCGCCTAACGCGGCACGGATGGCGATCTCCTGATGTCGTGACGACGCACGCGCCAGCAGCAGGTTCGCGACGTTGGCGCAACCGATGAGCAGCACCAGCGCCACGGCGCCCAGGAGAATCAGGAGACCGGAGCGGATCCCGAGCGTCGCCTGGTCGCGCAGCGAAACGAGGTGCAGCGTGGTCCCGCGGTTGAACTCGGGGAAGCGCTGCTCGAGATCGGCCGCGATGGCCGTGAGCTCCCCTTGTGCCTGCGCAGCCGTCACGCCGGCACGGAGCCGTCCGACGACACCTAACGCGTTGGCGCCGCGGGCATAGACGCGGTCACGGAACGGGTCGAGCCCGAGCGGCAGCCACACGTCGGGCTCTCGCGGTGCGTTGACGAACCGGAACGCCGCGGGCAGGACGCCGACCACGTCGAGCGTCCTGCCGTCGAGCGTGATGGTGGCTCCGGTAACCGAGCGTCGCCCCCCATACCGCCGGTTCCAGAGGCGCTGGCTGACGATGACGCCGTGCGCGGTCGCGCGATCGTCGTCCCGCACGTTGAAGGTGCGGCCGATTTCGGGCCGCGCCCCAAGCACGTCGAAGAGATTCGAGGAGACGATGGCGTACTGGACTTTCTCCGGCTCACAGTCAGCTGCCGCGCACCCACCGGTCACACTGAACCGCGAGTCGTTGAACGACGTCCACACCGCCAGCGACTGGAACGACCGGGCGCGCTCGCGTATGTCGAGGAAATTCGGAAGTGAAAGCGGGAGCTGTGGCAGCGGGCTCGTCGGGCGGAATGCCCAGACCAGGTACAGGCTCGCCGGATCCGGGAACGGGAGGGGTCGGAGGAGCGCGGCGTTGACGACGCTGAAGATGGCCGTATTCGCGCCAATCCCCAGCGCGAGCGTGGCGACGACGACGCCCGCGAACGCGCGATGCTTGAGCAGCGAGCGGATGGCAAAGCGAAGGTCGTTGACGACAGAGTGCATGATTGCTCTCGTCCGGGCCGGTCACGTTGCGGGCTCGGCAAAGGGCCAGATCCATGCCGGTGACTGATATACGGCTAACTCGTTCTGAGAGCGGCCATTAGCCAGCGTTTCGCCTCGAAATAGCGGGTGCCGAGTCGTCCGTGGGTGGGACGGAACGTTCAAATCCGGACAGCGGAAATTGG
>DASUGD010000210.1:0-2663 GCA_036274195.1 Gemmatimonadaceae bacterium
GGTCCCTTTGGGAACCTCTTCGCGCCGAACCGTGGCGCCTATCAAGGCCCGAGGTCGCGTATTCAGGCGTGCGTTTAGCCGATGACGATCGGGTTCTCGCCGAGCTCACCGAGCAGATCGGTTGGGCACTCCGTCGTCTCAAGCAAGCCAGCGCCGTCGGCGGTCTTATCGAGCCGCACGTGATGCCTCGTCATACCGTTCATTGGAGTCCAGTAAAACTCAAGCACCTCGACGAGCCTCTTGATCGCGACAAATCCCGCGGCTGTGGCCTTTTCGCGCGCCCCGTCTCGGGCGATTGACAGGCCGATCATGGCTCCCGGGATGAGCCACATATACCAGGGGAATTGAACGTCTGCCGCGACTTGGTTGTTCATCGAGACCAGTCGACCGTCGATCACTGTGAGGCCGAAGCTGGCTTTGATTTGGATGGTGGAGTTCCGCTCGCCGGACAGATAGAGCACGAATGTGATCCGGTTCGGCTCGAATGTCACCTTTGGCGGGAACTGCGTTGTCACGTCGGGGACCAACGTGATGAACGCGTTCAGGGTGGCGGCGATGAGCGAGGATGGGTTGGCGAACTCGGAGGTCGTGCAGGTCGATCGATCGACGCCGAGATCAACGCGCCCGAGCTCGGTGACGCGTGCCCCTCGTCTCGCGAGGACGCGGTAGGTAGTCGTGAAGGTAGGCCGGACGACCCTCGACCCGAGTTGTGGTACCGCCTCGTCGTTGATGCTGATCTGAACGGTCGGCGGGGCATCCACTTCCCAGCGTAGGACTGCAGCCCCAAACGGCAGGATGGCATTCGGCTGGACCGAGAGATGCTTAAGGAATGTGTCCTGAACCCCGATGTCTGGATCCATCGGTCCGAGGTCATCACCAATGTTGGGCGCGCCGAGTCGTGCCTGGGGGGATGGCATACCCACCTGCCTTACCGTGCGATGGCGGCACAAGCAGCCCGGCCGCCCCTCGCACCGAGCCTAAGGCATGGTCGTCAAGGTGCCGCCGCTCTTCGTCCTGGATGCACGAGGCCAATTAGGGGGGTGGTCCTGCTAGGACCTCGCGGCGCTCGAGCGCGTCTGCGATATGCAGGCCCTCGCCTTTGGGCGCGGTAAACCGACGCATTCGGCACAAAACGCGCGCGCGAGTCACCCAGACCGCATCACATCGTCCCTACCAACTGCCGTGCGCCCGCGGTACGCCGCCGCGCAGCGCCGACGTACCCACAGCATTGACCGTCGACGCCACGAGGCGAGTCATGAGGCGGGCACTGATTCGCCCGGCTGAGGGACAATTCCGGCGGCGGCCACCGCATCCCCGCCGCAGCTCGTCGAGGAGAGGGAGCCATGCCTGACCATCCGAACGCGGCGATCATCAGACACTTGTACGAGTCAGACGACTCCGGTCCATGGGACATCGTCACCGACGACGTGATCTGGCATGTCATCGGGCGGGATGAACCGTACCGAGGCAAGGACGAGATGCGGGAGATGCCCCGCGGCGACTGGGAGTACATCGACGGGAAGACCCACGATGTGCTCGGGAACGATGAGCACGTTATCGGGCTCATCGAGGAAACCGCCCGTCGAGGCGACGAGACGATCACCTTCCGAACGGCGGAGATCTACCACATGCGCGATGGCAAGATCACCGAGCGTTGGGTCTTCTCGGACGACACCGAGGCGATCAGGCGGTTCTTCGCCTAGCGGTCCGGGCACGCCTCCCGGCTTGCTCACCGGCGCGCGATGGCATTCTCCACAGCAACGATCGCCGTTCACGGCTGGCGACGACTCGGGCGTGCTTGGCCGCCTGCTGACGCTTTCGCTCGGACATGACCTGTTCGTATAGCGCCGGATGGTACCGGCGCAATCGACCGAGATGCCGATGGATCGTGCCGACGTGGACGCCAAGTCTGCGGGCGACTTCGGGGTAGCAGGGCGGATCACTGCCGTCGCCAAGGATCGCTATCGCGATGCGACTCCGACCCGGCGGGAGGATCCGCTCGAGCCTCCACCGGAGGACGTCGCGCTGGCTCGGCGGTGCGAAAAACGTGCTCCCGACGGATACCACGCACGCCGGTAGGCATCCCGTTCGCCGCCAGGTGGCCGATGAGGCGATCAAACGCCGATAGGTAGATGCGCTACGTGCTGTTGGAACGACTCGCGTCGAGGTGAAGCGCGAAGCTGTCGCGTAGAGTGAGGAGCGAGTCAGGTGCGTACGCGACAGTCATCGGAGCCGCATCGTTAGCTGCTCAGTGTACCGGCGTGCTAACTGCAGCTGCGAGGTCAGGGTCGGTCAATCGGTCCGTTTCGTGCGCAAACTGACCAACGCAGCGCGTCCCCGTAGCTCAGTGGACAGAGCAGGCGCCTTCTAAGCGCAAGGTCGCAGGTTCGAATCCTGCCGGGGACGCCAGTCCTACCCGCCCGCCCGGTGCGGCGCGGCTGACCGTCAGTCGAGCGGGGTCTGCCGGATCGAGCGCGGGATCATCGGGTTGCGCGCGGTCGATGCGGTCCCGAACAGCGCCCTCTGGCGCCACCGCCCGAACTTCAGCCAGGCATCCGGGAAGAGGTCGTACGTCCCGATCGTCAGGAAGAACGCCGCGCTCAGCCCGAGCGCAGCCGACATGAAGGCGACGACGAGTTCCATGCCCGGAACCCTAGGCGTCC
>DASUGD010000211.1:0-15425 GCA_036274195.1 Gemmatimonadaceae bacterium
GCCGGTCAGCTCGCGCGACTCCCGGGGATCGCCGTCATCGGGCGGGAAGGCGTGCAGCGCTTCCGCGGATCGCGGCGATCGCCGCGCGAGGTCGCGCGCGAGCTCGGCGCCGCGTACGTGCTGAGCGGCTCGGTGAACTGGGCACGAAAGACCGCCGGAGTGGATGGCGAGACACGCGTGCGCATCGTGCCGGCATTCGTCGAGGTCGCAAGCGGGCAGCAGAAGTGGCGCGAGCCATTCGAGGAGCGTCTCACCGACGTCTTCAAGGTCGAGGCGAGCGTCGCGGAGCAGGTGGCGTCGGCCCTGTCGGTCACGTTAGGCGTCGAGACGCGCCAAACCCTGCGCCGTGTCGACAGCAATGATGCCGAGGCGCGCGACGCACAGCTGCTCGGGCGCTACCTGCTCAAACAGCGTGGTCGCGAGAACCTGCGAAGCGCCGCGACGGCGTTCAGCCGCGCCATTGCGCGCGACTCGGGCTACGCGCGCGCCTGGGCAGGGCTGGCCGAGGCCACGGCGCTTCGGCTGGCGTTCAACGACACGACCGAGTCGGTGGACATCGTGCTTGCACGGGCGCAGCAGGCAGCGGAGCGGGCCGTCGCGCTCGACAGCACGCTTCCCGATGTGCAGCTCGCGCTCGCGCGGACGCGCTCGACCCAGTTCCGCTTTCGTGAGGCGCTCGCTGCGGTGGATCGTGCGCTGGCGCTCGATCCGAACTCGACGCTGGCGCACACGCTCCGTTACGAGGTCCTCACCGCGCTCGGCCGGCACGTCGAGGCGGGCGCCGCGGCTCGCCGCGCCGTGGAGCTCGACCCGCTCTCGCCGCTCGCGGTGAACAATCGGGCGATCTGGTTCTACTCCGAGGGGATGCTGGACAGCGCAATTCATTACTCCGAGCGGGCAGTCGCGCTGGCACCGACCGAGCTGCTGTGGAGACGCTCGTTGGGCATGCTGTACGCGTCGGCTGGCCGGCTGGCGGATGGCATCGCGATGTGCGCGACCGTCCTCGGCCCCAGCAACCAGTGCGCGACGATGCTCCCGGCGTTCACCGGGGACACCGCCAACCGCGCGGCGGTTTTGGCGACGTTAGGCGCGATGCAAGGCCTGCCGGGGGCGACCAGCGTTCCGGTCTTTGCGGCGCTCGGCTATGCCCGGCTCGGGATGGCCGACTCGGTCTTCTCACGTCTTCGTGCGGCGGTGGAGCTGCACGACGATTCGTTCACGCACCTGATCACGAACAAGGCGTTCGAGCCGTACGAATCCGATCCCCGGTGGGATGCGATCGTGGGGGAGGTACGCCGGCGCTAACACGCCGGGCCGGTCGTCAAATCGCGAACCGCAACCAGGCATATGTCATCCCGCAGCAGACATCGAAAGGACCAGGAGATCGAACGGCTTCGCCCCGTCGGACGGCCACGCCTGATCGATCTGGTGCGCGACGCTGGTGTGAGCGTCGAAGACTGGAGCAATTTCGAAGGAGGCGCCGACCGAGCCTCGACTAATCCTAAGTACTGTTACGAGTGGTCGTTTCACGACCCGCGTGGGACCATCGTCGTCAGCATCTGGCACGACGGCATAAAGCGGATCGATGGTGAGATTGTCCTCGAGGATAACCTTCGTGAGACCGCAGAGTTCTACAGAAACGTGCCCAACAGGGCGAACTGGACAAGGCGAGCTGAGTCGTTCGATCGCCTTATCGCCTTGGCGGCGGCCGAACGCCTTCCGGTGCGCGTCATCATCTGTGATGGGGTCATGCGAGCGAGATTCGATCTCAAGGCAAGCGCGTCGCAAGTCCGCGCGAGGCGATTGGATAGTGCGCCATGGGCAGTGACTGCGTATGAAAGTCCCACAGGTCGCTTCGTAATTACCCGCGGCGCGCTACCAGGGCGACTCGTTGATCAATTCTCCGCCGACGGCGGGCTGGAGTCACCAACGGAACGGAAGAATAGGGACGGCGAAGTTTTCGTGCGCGATTCATCGATCCGAAATCGGGCGTTGGCGCGCGCCCGCGGCCGGTGCGAGTGGTGTGGCGATCTCGGATTTGTTCTTGACGATGGCTCCGTCTTTCTCGAGACCCACCACGTCGTTCCGCTCAGCGAGGGCGGGCGCGACGCCACTTCGAACGTTGTCGCATTGTGTCCGAATCATCACCGCGAGGCACATCTCGGTTCTTCGCGCCTGACGATGCGTGAGCAGCTACTCAGGTTTCTTCAAACGGGAAGGCCGGTGGAGACGCGGCAATAACAGGTTGCCGCGCGTGGCTGATGTCGGCGAGGCGTTGGTGCGATTTCATCCCGTTTGAGTGCGCGCAGAAAGACGGCGAGCAAACAAAAACTGTCTCGCGATCTCCTCCCCACGGCTCGTTAGGATACTTTGTTTTGTTTTGGGATCTCGACGGAGGTGAGCCAAGCGACGGCCGTGCAGAATGCCGACCACTCGCCCATCGTACCCATGCGACCGGACGAGCTCCAAGAGATCTTCCTTCGAGATGCGCCCCCCTCGCTCGTAGATCTCAGCGACAATCTCATTCGTCCCGCCGAGGATCGGAGGCTGAGTCGGCGTCCCGACTTCGTTGCTGGCAGTGGTGTAGTACGCGCCTCGCTTCCGTCCCCCTTTCGCGATGATGCCTCGACTGCTAAGAACATCGAGATGATATCGCGCTGCGCGTTCAGTCAGCTGAAGTTCACGCGCAATGTCCGGCCCGGTCATTCTCACGCGTGCCGCCACCAGATCCGCGATGCGCTGCTGGATGTCGGACAGACTCAGCATCGCTTTCTCGACCTGTAGCTTCGACGCGAGAGTGTCCTGCTGTGCCTTCAATGCTTTCAGGAAGAAGAACAACCACGATCCGAACTCGGAAGCGTTCTCGCGCATCGCGAGCTGCGATTCGCGGAGAGCCAAGTAGTACTGCGGCTTGTTTTCCTCGATCACGCGCTCGAGCGACGCGTACGGGACGTAGTCGTATCCCGAGCGCAGAAGGAGCAACGTGGTAAGCGCTCTCGCGAGCCGCCCGTTGCCGTCCTGAAACGGGTGAATGGCGAGAAAGTCGACGATGAAGCGAGCGATCACGACGAGCGGGTGTAGCGAGCGATCTTCGAGCGCCGCGTTGGTGATCTCGACCAGCTCCGTCATCAGTCGCGGCGTATCGAACGGCGTCGCGGTGTTGAATACGACCTCCTCGACAATGTCACCGCGCTTTCGAACCACGTCGTTAGGCTGCTTCTTGTACTCGCCTCGATGCCGCTCGTCCTTCGTGGAGTGGCCGAGCAGGATCTTGTGCAGCCCTTTGATGTGATTCTCGGTCAGCCGGATCTCGGCGTGCGATTCATAGATCCGTGCCAGGAGCTCGGCGTAGCCTTTCACCTCCTCCTCGTCCCGAGCACGGAACGACTCGGAGCCGATCCCCTCCAGCACCCGGGCGACTTCGGCGTCGGTCAGCTCGACCCCTTCGATGCGCGTCGAGCTGGCGGTCGACTCGATTGTCGTGACTTGCCGCAACTGGACGAGGCGCTCGGCCCGAATTTCCTGCATCTTTCGCCAGGTGCCGCGAAAGAGGTCGAGCTCGCCAATCAGGCGAACCAGCTCGCTGTTCTCCCGTCGCCCGAGTAGGGGATGGAAATCGTCGACGGTGAGGGGCATGGTTGATTTGAAGGTGGGCGGAAATTGTATCCGTTTTACGTCAATTATTCAATAAAGAAAACAGCACAATTCGTTGTTGACGCCACTGTGCGATATAGCAAATATATCAAACATGGCACAAATCGACATTCCGGCCACGCTCAGGGGCATTCGCACCAAGCTAGACCTCACGCAGGAGCAGCTCGCCGAGCGACTCGGCGTCTCGTTCGCGACGGTAAACCGGTGGGAAGGCGGCACCAGCGCTCCGCAGAAAGCGGCGCTGACGACGATCGCCGCCCTCGCAGAGGAGGCCGGCGTAGAGACTGAGGATTCCGCGGCAGCCGCCGCCAGCGTCACCCGTCGCCGGCGAGGGACGGCGAAGAGTGCGACGCCGACGACGAAGCCGATGGAGCAGATGCTGTGGGATGCGGCCTGCTCGATCCGGGGCGAGAAGGACGCGGCGAAGTTCAAGGATTATCTCCTGCCGCTGCTCTTCCTCAAGCGATTGTCGGATGTCTTCGACGACGAGATCAACCGGCTCGCGGAGGAATACGGCGACCGGAAGACCGCGCTCGAGATCGCCGAGTCGGACCACGCGCTGCTGCGGTTCTATCTGCCGCACGAGGCGCGATGGGCGATCTTGAGCGGCCGCGAGACGTTCGAGTGGCCTAACGACGAACAGGGTCGCAGTACGAAGCCGCGTGACATCGGCGAGCACCTGACAAAAGCGGTCCGGGCGGTCGTTAGGCAGAACCCGTCACTGTCCGGCGTCATCGACGTCGTGGACTTCGCGGCGGAGCGCAACGGCGAGCGCGACATCAATCCCGCGAAGCTCCGCGAGGTCGTCGAGACGTTCTCCGATCCGCGCTATCGCCTTGGCCTTGCCGATGTGCAGCCGGACTTTCTCGGCCGCGCCTACGAGTATCTCCTCAGAAAGTTCGCCGAAGGTTCAGGCCAGAGCGCCGGTGAGTTCTTCACACCGACAGAGGTCGGCTTTCTTATGGCGCACATCCTTCGCCCGCGTCCGGGCGAGGAGTGTCATGACTACGCATGCGGGTCGGCGGGATTGCTCGTGAAGCTGCAGCTCGTGGCGCGCGAGCTCGATCCAACGAGCAAGGTGCCGCTCAAGCTCTACGGTCAGGAGCTGACCGCAGAGAGCTACGCCGTCGCGAAGATGAACGCGATCATCCACGACATGAACGTGGAGCTGGCGCGTGGCGACACGATGATCAATCCGAAGTTCAGGACTCCCGACGGTAGGGGAATCCGCACCTATGACATCGTCGTCGCCAATCCAATGTGGAATCAACCGTTCAACCCGGATCTTTTCGCAGAGGATCCGTTTGATCGATTCCGACCTCAAGGCGGCCTAACGACGGGGAAAGGCGACTGGGCTTGGCTCCAGCACACGGCCGCCTGCCTCGGCGATCGCGGTCGTGCGGCGGTGGTGCTCGATACAGGGGCCGTGACGCGGGGCTCTGGCTCGAAAAACGAAGACAAGGAGCGGAACATCAGAAAGTGGTTTGTCGATCGCGATCTTATCGACGGAGTAGTCCTGTTGCCTGACAACCTTTTCTACAACACGAATGCAGCGGGAGTGATCATCGCGTTGTCGGCTCGAAAGCCGCCGGCTCGAAAGGACAGGATCGTCCTGCTAAACGCGTCGAACCACGTCGGCAAGGGACGGCCTAAGAACTTCATCCCGGCGGATCAAGTTCGTCCGTTGGCGGCGTCATTTCTAGCGGGAGCGCCGGTCGAAGGTGAGATCGCTGTCATAACGCGGCAACAAGCGGAGGAGGCAGACTATAACCTTAGCCCGAGCCGGTGGGTTCAGCACGCATCCGTAACCGCCGTCGGTTCTGTCTCCATGCTCTTGCGCGATGTTATGTCCATCGAACAAGAGTCCGCGAGCATCACGGCCCGCCTTACCAAGCTACTCTCGGGAATACATAATGCCTAACGACGTAGGTGAGTTGCAGGAGGTCCCCACCGGATGGTCCTTGGTGTCTCTCGCGGGGTTGTCGTCAATTCTTAGCGGCGGCACGCCGTCGAAGAGAGAGCCGCGATACTGGCAAGGCGACGTTCCGTGGGTTTCCGGAAAGGACCTGAAGACCCCTCAGCTGCGCGACGCCATTGATCACGTCTCTCTTGACGCGATAGGATCCGGCACCCGCATCGCGCCCGCTGGTTCGGTTTTCCTGCTCGTGCGGGGGATGGGGCTTGCAAGAGATCTCCCGGTCGCTGTCGCGTCGCGGGACATGGCCTTCAATCAGGACATCAAAGCACTAGTACCCAACGACCTGCGACTTGGACCGTTCATTCGAGCCGCGATTTATCATAGGCGCGACCGACTGCTGTCCCGAATCGTACCGTCCGCTCATGGAACCCTAACGCTCAATCTCGATGACGTCGCGGGATTTCAGATTCCGGTGCCTAACAATGTGACGGAGGCGGTTGCTATCGGGGACGCGCTGGAACTCATCCACAACAAACAGGGCGCTACCGTTGTGGAGACGTCGACTATCGAGCAACTGAAATTGTCTGTGTCTACCGAACTCTTCTCTCGCGGATTGCGCGGCGAAGCACAAAGGGTCACTGACATTGGGCGGCTTCCGATTAGTTGGGACGTTTCTACGATCGGTGACGTCGCCGTGACCACCCAGTATGGGCTTTCCGTGCGAGGCCAGGCGAAAGGCGCTTACCCCTTATTGAGGATGAACTGCCAGGAGGCCGGTAGAGTTCACTATCGCGACCTCCAATTCGTTGATCTCGATGATCCGACGTTCAATACCTTCCGGCTGGAACGCGGCGATTTGTTGTTTAATCGCACAAACAGCATTGAGCACGTCGGACGAACGGCGATTGTCGACGACGAACGTCCCGCCGTTTTCGCGTCGTATCTCGTGCGTCTGAGAGTTGAGGCCCAGCGGTGCCTGCCACGGTTTCTCAACCAGTTCATGAACTGGCCGACCACGCAGCTCGAGATCAAGAAATTGGCGAGCCGCGCAGTCGGGCAGGCAAACATCAACGCTAGTAAACTGCGGACCGTCCGTTTCCCGTTGCCCGGCCTCGAGGAACAGCGCGAGATCGTCGAAATCCTTGAGGCCATTGATCGCAAGGCGGAGCTCGCACGCCTTAAGCAACGTGTCTTGGACGATCTCTTCCGGGCGCTTCTGCACAAATTGATGATAGGCGAGATCCGCATTGCTGATCTCGATCTGAGCGCGCTAACGAACCGAGCGACTCAGACTGCCGCATGAGCGACCTCCGGATCAGCGAGGGTCGGAGCGTTCAGTATCCGATGGTATACCACGTGGGCGGCATCGGGTGGGCAACGATTCCGCCCGAGCTCGCGAGGCAGAAACGAGGCGGCGAGGACGGTATGCTGCTTCGCGACGAGCTTGAGCGCGCGCTTGCGAAGCTCAATGCATGGCTACCTAACGATGCAATTCGCCAGGTCTCCGAGAAGCTTGACGCCATCCCCTCGACGATCGAAGGTAATCGCGAAATGCTCGCCTGGCTTCGCGGGGAGCGCCAATGGTACGACGAGACTGAACGCCGCCACCGCCACGTCCAACTCATCGACTTTGAGCATCCCGCAGAGAACTGCCTTCAGGTCACGTGGGAATGGAAGCTCAAGCCGCCCGCGCGCAAGGGGAACCGCGCCGATGTCATGTTCGTCGTCAATGGAATCCCCGTCTGCATCGTTGAGCACAAGAACCCGAAGGACGGAGGCGCGATCGATCGGGCGATCACCCAGCTCCGGCGCTATGAACTCGAGACGCCCGAACTGATCGGCGCACCACAGCTCTTCAACGTTACACACCTCCTCGACTACTGGTACGGCGTCACCTGGAGCGCCAGTCGCCGCTCCATGGCGCGGTGGAAACAGAAGCCCGAGGAGACTTATCGATTCGCCGTCCAGTCGTTCTTCGAGCCTAACGATTTCCTCAGGACGCTCCAACACTGGATTCTGTTCTACGTCGAGGACGGCGAGACGCGGAAGTCGATTCTCCGTCAACACCAGCGCACCGCCATCGACAAGATCATCGCGCGCTGCGAGGACCCCGCCAAAACACGCGGGCTCGTGTGGCACACGCAGGGCTCGGGCAAGACGTTCACGCTGCTCACGGCCGCGCGCCTCATCCTCGAGCAGAAAGATCGATTTCGTAACGCTACCGTTGTCCTCGTCGTCGACCGCACCGAGCTCGAAGGCCAGCTCAAAGGGTGGGTCGAAAAACTGCTCGGCGAAATGCAGCAGCAGGACATTCCCGTCGTCCGCGCGTCGTCGAAGGCGGAAATCCAGGATCTGCTGACGGCCGATCGTCGCGGGTTGATCATCTCGATGATTCACAAATTCGAGGGAATCGACAAGGACTCGAACACGCGCGACAACATCTACGTCTTCATCGACGAGGCCCATCGCTCCGTCGCCCGCGACCTCGGCAGCTACATGATGGCGGCCGTACCTGACGCGACGATCATCGGATTCACTGGCACGCCCATCGCGAAGACCGAGCAGGGCGAAGGCACATTCAAGATCTTCGGCGCCGACGACGAGCGCGGGTATCTCGACAAGTACTCGATCCGCGAGTCGATCGAGGACGAGACCACGCTGCCCATCCGCCACACGATGGCGCCGAGCGAGATGACAGTGCCGGCCGAGCGCCTCGACAAAGAGTTCTTCGACTTGGCCGAGGCGGAAGGGATCACCGACATCGATGAGCTCAACCGCGTGCTCGAACGAGCGGTCGGCCTCCGCACGTTTCTCATCGCCGACGATCGCGTAGCCAAGGTCGCGCAGTTCATCGCGACGCACTTCAAGGAGAACGTCGAGCCGCTCGGGCTCAAGGCGTTCGTCGTCGGCGTGAACCGCGAAGCGTGCGCGAAGTACAAGCGCGCGCTCGACGCGCTGTTACCACGCGAGTGGACCGAGGTCGTCTACACCGAAAACTCGGCTGACGTGATCGATCGGCCGCTCGTTGCCGAGCTCCAGCTGTCGCCGGAGCGAGAGGCGGACGTTCGAGCGCTGTTCAAGAAACCGGCGGAGAATCCGAAGATTCTCATCGTTACGGACAAGCTGCTCACCGGCTACGATGCCCCGGTGCTCTACTGCATGTATCTCGACAAGCCGATGCGCGATCACGTGCTCCTGCAGGCGATCGCGCGCGTGAACCGACCCTACGTTGATGCGAATGGCGTCCAGAAACGGGTCGGCCTCGTGGTCGATTTCGTCGGTGTGCTGAGGGAGCTGAGAAAGGCACTGGCGTTCGACAGCTCGGACGTCAGCGGGGTGATCGAAGATCTCGATCTCTTGTTGAAGGAGCTGCTCAGCAAGATCGACCGTGCGCGTCACGATTTTCTCGACGCGGGCGAGGGCGGCACGGAAGACGAACGGCTCGAGCGACTCGTGTACGGTCGATTCCTCGAGCCCGAGGCGCGCAAGGCATTCTTCGAGAGCTACAAGGAGATCGAGGCGCTGTGGGAGATTCTCTCACCGTCCGCCGAGCTGCGCGATCACATCGACACGTTCGGGCGATTGGCCAGCCTCTACGCCACGGTGCGCAACGCATACAAGGAAACGGGAGGCTACGGCGCCGATCTCGCGTACAAGACCGCGCAGCTCGTGAAGGAAGCCGCCGCGAGCTACGGCCTCGGGTCGATCGTGAAGACGGTCACGTTCGACTCGAAGACGCTCGATGGCCTGCGACGCGCGCCGGGGAGCGACGAAGGAAAGGTCTTCAACCTGATTCGAGGGCTGAACCAGGAGATCCAGGATGAGCCGGATCTCGCTCCGGTTCTCGTGACGCTGAAGGAGCGATCGGAACGGATCATCAAGGATCTGGAGAATCGAACGACCACGGGCCTCGCGGCGATGGATCAGCTCGCGGCGCTGGCGGCGGAGCGCGATGCGGCGGTCAAGGCGGCGAAGGAGACTGGGCTTTCGCCGCGAGCGTTCGGCGTGTACTGGCGGCTCCGAGATGATCCCACGCTCGCCGCCGCATCGATCGACCCAAAGAATTTGGCGCTCGAAGCCGATGGTCTCTTCTCCCGATTCCCTAACGCGCGCGTCAATCCTGACGAACGCCGCCAGCTTCGCGCCGCCCTCTATCGTCCTCTCCTTGCTCTCGATGCCGCACAGCGAGGCCGAGTCGTCGATGTCGTTCTTGCCGTGTTGCTCGATGCGACGGACGATCGCAATTGACGACCGAGCGCGCTTGCGCCAGCGCGTGAACCACTGGGCGCGCCGAGTCAAGGTCGCGCCGCGTGTCGTTCGAATTCAACCGATGGCGCGCAAGTGGGGGTCGTGCTCGGTCAACGGGACGATCACCCTGGCCGACGACCTGATCGATCAATCACGCGGGTTTCAGGATTTCGTGATCGTCCACGAGCTCCTGCACCTCCGCACTCCGAACCACAGCAAACTCTTCAAAGCCGTTCTGAGCGCCTACGTGCCGAGCTGGAAGACCGAGAGCGTGTCGAAGGGTGCGCGCGCTCAGAGGAATCGTCGTCGTAGTGCGAGCGAGTGATGAAGCCACGCGTGTTCGTGAGCTCTGTCGTCGACGGGTTCACGGAATTCCGACAAGCTGCGCGAGAAGGAATCATCACGGCCGGCGGAGAGCCGGTGCTCCTGAACGAGGATTTCCCTTCCATGATCACGTCGTCGCGCAACGCGTGCCTCGACGCCGTCGAGAGTTGCGACTACGTCGTGACCATCATCGGCGCGCGCGGTGGCTGGACGACGCCATCCGGAAGGCTGGTAGTCGAGGAGGAATACGATCGTGCACGATCGAAGAAGATTCCGGTGCTCGTTTTCCTGCAGAACGTCGAGCGCGATGCGGAGGCCAATCGTTTTGCGCGCGAGCTGTCCGACTACGTGGCAGGCGCGCTACGACGTACGTTCGACACGCCGGAGGATCTCCGCGGAGAAGTCGAATCAGCGCTCCGGCCGCTGATGCGCGATTCGGACAAGCGACGAGGGCCCAAGATGTCGCAACGGTCTCGAGATTACTTCTCCGACCCATACAGGGTTGCGCAGACGACGATGCTACGATTCGCGCTGGCTCCCGAGCGCGACGAAGAGGTGTTCGACCCGGTTCGGCTGGAAAGCCAAGAGTTCAAGTCTACCGTTTATCGGATCGCGCACAGCGATGGGGTCGGCCTTCTCAGTTACGAGAACCCGAAGGTTGCGGCGATCAAAGGCGACGCTCTCGTCATCGAGCAAACGAGTCACGGTGGTCACCATGGCGAAGGGTACGTAGTGCGTCTCGAAATCACCGAAGCCGGCGAGCTTATTATCGACTCGAACGTGACGGGCCGCGTTAGGCGTGGGTCCGCGGTCGATATGCTTGGCTCGATGGTTGTCGCATTGGAGGACATCGAAACCGTCCTCGCGGTCGACTTTCAGTTCGCGGCAGCCTTGTACGCGGAGTTCGATCCTTTTCTGCGCCACCAACGGTTTACGCACGACGTCGGCCTGAGCGATCTCGGATACCGCACACTCGAGCGTAACCCGAAAGCGCGGTCATCATACACGATGAGTATGAGGGATCGCGGCGTGATTCGCGCGTTCGGGGAATCGCGGTTGATCTCGCGCGCGGATTTGAGCAATCCAAAGAGCGAGATCGAACGTGCCGTCACTCTCCTTGTCCGCAAAAGCGCTTGAGCCCACGCAGCCGACAGGTCATTGAGCGTCCGCGTCACCGGCGGCGGCAGCGCCTCGCGGCGTTAATTACGGTCGGTCGAGGCGCGGGATGCCATCGGCCGTCTGGTACCGCTGGCCGGATATCGAGTCGCTGCAGGCACATCGAGGTGCGTCGAGGTCCTCATGCGACTCCGCGCATGACCCAACACGCCTTGCCGTCGGGGCTACCGAAGATGTACACCTAGGCGGTCGCCTCCCGCGAAAAAAAATGCTCAAGCGCATTGGAAATCTCGGACTATCAGTCGCCGCGCTGCTGTGGGCGCCGAACCACGACGCCCTCGCGCAGCAGCAGAGCCAGCAGCCTCGCGTCCTCGTCTTCTCGAAGACCGCCGGATTCCGGCACAGCTCCATCGAGCCGGGGATAGCCGCGATCAAGAAGCTCGGGCAAAGCAATGGATTCATCGCCGACGCGACGGAGGACGCGACCGCCTTCACCGACGCGAACCTCAAGCGCTACCGCGCGGTGGTCTGGCTCAGCACGACCGGCGACGTGCTCGACCCGACGCAGGAGGCGGCGTTCGAGCGCTACATCCAGGCCGGTGGCGGCTACGTCGGGATCCACTCGGCCACCGACACCGAGTACGAGTGGCCGTGGTACGGCAAGCTCGCCGGCGCCTACTTCAACGGCCACCCGAACAACCCGAACGTGCGGAAGGGCACGTTCCGCGTCGTCGACAGGTCGGACCCGTCGACGCAGGGACTCCCGGAGCGGTGGGAGCGCACCGACGAGTTCTACAACTTCCGCAACATCCAGCCGGACCTGCACGTCCTCGTCGACATCGACGAGAAGAGCTACGAGGGTGGAACGAACGGCGACCGCCATCCCATGAGCTGGTACCACGAGTTCTCCGGCGGCCGCGCGTGGTACACGAACATGGGGCACACCGACGAGACGTTCTCGGAGCCGCTCTTCCTCCGCCACCTGACGGCTGGCATCCGCTACGCGATGGGAAAGGGTACGCTCGACTACAAGCGCTCGCGCCCCGAGGAAAACCGCTTCACGAAGGTCGCCTTCGCCGAAAAGCTGGAAGAGCCGGTCGAGCTGGCAGTGCTGCCTGACGAGCGCGTGCTCTTCATCGAGCGCCGCGGGGCGATCAAGCTGTACACGCCGGCGACCAGGACGGTGAACCGGATCGGCTTCATCCCCGTCAGTCTCAAGTACGGCAATGGCGACCAGGCCGAGGACGGTCTGCTCGGTCTCGCGATCGATCCCGGCTTCGCGACGAACGGGTTCGTCTACATGTACTACTCGCCGGCCGGTGCGGAGCCGAAGAACGTGCTCGCGCGGTACGTGATGCACGGCGACTCGATCGACATGACGTCGGCGAAGCCGATGCTCGAGGTGCGGACGCAGCGCGATGAGTGCTGTCACACGGGCGGCTCGATCGCGTTCGACGGGCACGGGAACCTCTATCTCTCCACCGGCGACAACTCGAACCCGTTCGCCAACGGTTACGCGCCCATCGACGAACGCCCTGGGCGCTCGCCGTGGGACGCGCAGAAGTCGTCCGCCAACACGAACGACCTGCGCGGCAAGATCATTCGCATTCATCCCGAGCCCGACGGCTCGTACACGATCCCCGAGGGCAACCTCTTTCCGCCGGGGACGCCGAAGACGCGGCCCGAGATCTACACCATGGGTCATCGCAATCCGTACCGGATCGCGGTGGACAAGCACACGGGCGTCCTGTACTGGGGCGACGTCGGCCCCGACGCCCAGGTGGACTCGGCGGACCGCGGCCCTGCGGGGCAGGACGAGATCAACCGCGCGCCGCGTGCCGGGAACTACGGCTGGCCGTACTTCGTTGGCGACAACAAGGCGTACATCAATCTCGACTACGCGACGATGACGCCCGGTCCGAAGTTCGATCCCGGCCATCCGGTGAACGACTCGCCTAACAACACGGGACTGAACGAGCTTCCGCCGGCACAGAAGGCGTTCATCTGGTACCCGTACGCGGCGTCCCCGGAGTTTCCCCTCGTCGGCAACGGCGGGCGCGCGGCGATGGCGGGCCCGGTCTTCTATCGTGAGGACTTCGGGAACGCCGCGCGTCCGTTTCCGCAGTGGTACGACGGAAAGCTCTTCATCTACGAGTGGATGCGGGGCTGGATCATGGCCGTGACCATGGACTCGGCCGGCAACTACGTGGACATGGAGCGCTTCATGCCGAGCTCCAGGTTCTCCAGCCCGGTGGACATGGAGTTCGGCCCGAACGGCGACCTGTACATGCTGGAGTACGGGACAGCGTGGTTTCAGGGAAACGACGACGCGCGGCTCGTGCGCATCGAGTACAACGCCGGAAATCGGGCGCCGGTGGTCGTGGCGAACGTCGACAGGCCGGCCGGTGCGCTCCCACTGCGCGTGAAGCTCTCGTCGGAGGGGACGACCGACGCCGACGGAGATTCGCTCACATATCAGTGGACGGTGACGCGCCAGAACGGAACGGTCGTGCGGCGCCTAACGGGACCAACCGCGGCGCTGACGCTGAGCCAGGCCGGGACGTACACGGCGACGCTGGCGGTGACTGACGCGCAGCGTGCACGCTCGACCGCCAGGGTGCTGGTGGCGGCCGGGAACGAGCCGCCCAGAGTCGCGGTCGATCTGCAGGGCGGCAACCGGACCTTCTTTTTCTCCGGCGTTCCGATCCACTACGCCGTGCGGGTCACAGACCGCGAGGACGGGTCACTCGCCAGTGGGCGCATTCCGGCCAACCGCGTTCGCGTCACCGCCGACTTTCTGAAGGACGCACCGCCGGCCGCGACCACGGGCCGCGGCGGCGCCGAAGCGCTCGTCCCGCACGCCGAAGGGAAAGCGCTGGTCGAGAGCAGTGACTGTTTGGCGTGTCACAAGGTCGACCGGACGTCCGTCGGCCCCGCGTACACGGCAGTGGCGGAGCGCTATCGCGCGGACACGACGGCCTTGATGCGCCTGGCGCGGAAGATCCGCAGCGGTGGCACCGGTGTGTGGGGAAAGAACACCATGCCCGCGCATCCGCAGCTCACGGAGGCGCAAACGAGGGAGATGGTTGCCTACGTGCTGAGTCTGGGCGAGCCGACGAAGTCCGCCTCGCTCCCGGTGCGTGGCGAGTACACGCCGCCGGACTCCGCCGCCAGCTCGGCCACGGGAGTCGTCGTGCTGCGGGCGTCGTACACCGACCGCGGCGCGAACGGAATCCTCGGCGTGCCGGCCGAGACGACGGTCGTGCTGCGTGCGCCGACGGTGGTGCTGGCGAGTGGCACGCTCTCGGACGGTCTGCAGAAGATGACGCCCGAGGGAATGCCGGTAGAGATCACGATCGTGAACCGGTCGGGGGGCTCGGTCAAGCTCGAAAAGATCGACCTGACCGGAATCTCGGGCGTGTCGATCTCGGCGACGGCCCCGGCGCAGTACGGCGCCACGGGTGGAAAGGTCGAGCTTCACGTCGACTCGGCGACTGGTCCGCTGCTCGGTGAGACGGAAGTCATCAAGCCGTCGACCGATTCCGCGGCACCGCCGGTGCAGCTCCACGCGTCGCTCACCCCGACGACAGGTGTACACGACCTGTACTTCGTCTTCCGTAACGAGCAGGTGCCGAGCGGGCAGCAGATGTTGTTCGTGGTGTTGACGGCGACGTTCCAGACCGGGCTGCCGGGGAGGTCGCAGTGACGTTGTTGCGGTGACGACGCCAGCCGCGGGACCCGGTGCGGCCATCTCGGATCGATACGTCATCGAGCGAGAGCTGGGGCACGGTGGCATGGCGACCGTCTACCTCGCGCGCGACCTGCGCCACGATCGAGAGGTCGCGGTGAAAGTGCTGGACGCCCACGTCGCGCCTGCGGGCGCCGAGCGCTTCCTCCGAGAGATCCGCATCGCGGCGCGGCTGACCCATCCGCACGTGCTCGGGGTTCACGATTCGGGCGAGTGGGACGGACGCCTGTATTACGTGATGCCGTACGTCGCGGGCGAGACGCTCCGCTCCCGCCTAACGCGCGATGGCGCATTGCCGCTTGCCGACGCCGTGCGGCTCATGCGCGAGCTCGCGGATGCGCTGGCGTACGCCCACGAGCACGGTGTCGTTCATCGCGATCTCAAGCCGGAGAACGTGCTGCTGTCGGGCGGGCATGC
>DASUGD010000212.1:0-27347 GCA_036274195.1 Gemmatimonadaceae bacterium
AACACCGCGAGCACACTCGCCGTCTCCGCACTCTCCCGGATCTCACAGCTCCCCGTCAACAAAGCACTCGACCGACCAAGCCGCGCCGTCACCCCCACGAACACGAACTCACGATCGAACGCCTCGATCAACCGCACACCATCCAACGCCAACGCGCGATCGCTCGGCTCCGCCTGCGCCAGCGCCTGAAGCGCCGCCCGCGCCGCGAGCTCGATCCGCGATCGCTCGTTCTCCATCCCCTCCGCCTCGCCTACGAAGGACTCATCACCCTTCTTCAGCGTCACCCGGCATGCGATCCCCTTCGCGCGCGAACGACGAACCTCTACATCCTCGAAATACAGCAGTCGCCCACTGATCCGCTCCAGCTTGAGCGGCAGCGTCGGCGCCGGCGCCTGCGCCACCGGCGGAGCAGCGGCCTCCGCCGCCGCCCTCGCCTCGCGCGCATCCCTCTCCCGCGCCGCCTCCCGCTGCTCCTTCGTCGGCTGCTCCAGCGTCGTCGCCACCGAAATCTTCCGATGATCCACCCGCATCCCGAGATGCGCGATCAACGCGCTCTCGATGTTCCGCACCGTCTGCTTCGGCGTGACTTCGGACGTGGTCAGCACATGAATCTCGTCGACCGCGCCGTTCTCGCTGGCAATGATCCGCGCGGCAATCACGCCGGGCAGCGTCGCGAGCAGCTCCTCCGCGCGCTTGATGGGTAACACACTTCCGGCGATCAGAGGCGAGGAATGCGGCTGCGGCACAGTCATGTCGGGAGGGGACGTTTCGGGCTCGGGTACAGCCCAATGCGGCGGTGGTCTAGCGACCGCCTTCCGCCGTCATCCGGTCGATCGACCGGGGGGGATTTTGACCGGACTATAATGCGGGCGACTGAGCTGTTAATCAAGCGCGGATGTGTCGACAACCAATTGGTATTCTCTAAGCTTTCGATACAGCGTGCGCTCGCCGATCCCTAACAACTCCGCTGCCTTACGACGATTCCCGCGCGTCTCTCGCAACGCGGCCTCGATCGCCGCCCGCTCGATCGCCGCCATCGTCATCCCCGGACGAATCGTCACCTCACTCGGCGGCGGTGGCTGATCGCGCGGCTCGATGCCGACCCCGCCGAATCGCGGCGTCGCGAACACCCCCGGTCCCTCCCCCGACCCCAGCGCCGGGCCACCCGATCGCAGCGCCGGCGCTCCGCCCGTCGTACCCTCCGTCACAGATATTGGCATCCCAAGCGCACTCCCGGTCGCGCGGGCCAGCTGCTCCCTGGCCTGTCGCTCCTCGGCAAGTTGCCGGCGCAGCTCTTCCACCTGGAGCTTGAGCTCCACGAGGCTCCGCACGATGAACTCGAGCTCCCTGCCCTCGACTCCCGCACGCTCGCGCATCACCGGGCCGACGTGCACCGGAAGGAATCGCGCCCCGCCGCCCTCGCGAATCTGCCTCGGAATGTCCGCCGGCCCGATCTCGCGGCCCGGCGCCAGCACCACCATGCTCTCCACGAGGTTTCGAAGCTCGCGGACGTTCCCCGGCCACGCATAGTCGGCCAGCATCTCCAACGCCTCGGGCGAAATTCCCTTGAACGGCCGATCGTGTTGCCGGGAGAGCTCGGCGATGAACTGCCTGACGAGTATCGGGATGTCGTCGCGTCGCTCGCGCAGTGGCGGCAGGTAGATGTTCAGGACATTGAGGCGGTAGTACAGGTCCGAGCGAAACCGTCCTTCCTCGACCCCGTCGCGCAGCGGGTTGTTCGTCGCGGCGACCACCCGCACGTCGACGGGAATGCTCTGCGTCCCTCCGACGCGAGTGATCTCGCGCTCCTCCAACACGCGCAGCAGCTTGACCTGCGTCGCGAGCGGGACGTCGCCGATCTCGTCGAGAAACAGCGTGCCCGTGTCGGCGAGCTCGAAGCGCCCGATGCGCCGCTCGGCCGCGCCGGTGAAGGCACCCTTCTCGTGCCCGAACAACTCGCTCTCGAGAAGTGTTTCGGGCAGCGCGCCAACGTTCACCGCGATGAACGGCTTGTTGCGACGAGGGCTCAACCGATGGATCGCCCGCGCGACCAGTTCCTTGCCGGTGCCGCTCTCGCCCTCGATGAGCACGGTGCTCGAGACCGGAGCGATCTGCTCCACCTTGACGAGAACCTCGCGGATCGCCTCCGATTGGCCGATCAGACCCGTCAGACGCGAAAGGCGCTGGCGGTCGAGCAGTCGACGGATGTTGTCCGCCACCTCGTCGACGACGATCGGCTTGGTGAACACCTCGACAAACCCGATGGCCTTGAGTCGCTCGTCGGTCTCGGGGTCGCGCACGTCGGCCAGGCCGACCACCGCGACGCCTTCCCACAGCATCTCGCGCACGAGCGCGACGTTCTGCGGATCGACCAGCGCCCCTGTCATGACGATGAGGTCCGGCTTCTCGCGGCGAATGGCGCCGCGCACGTCGTCCAGCGGTGAGACCACCGCTGTCTCGACGCCCGACCGCTCGAGCCGTGCGTTCAGCCTAACGGCGGGCTCGACATCCGTCAGTGAGATGAGGACTTTCACGGCTTCCGCGTGTCGATGCTCAGTGATCCGTTTTCCCGCCTCGAACGATCGAGACGGCGTGATCCA
Organism: Gemmatimonadaceae bacterium; assembly: GCA_036274195.1. Lineage (GTDB taxonomy): Bacteria > Gemmatimonadota > Gemmatimonadetes > Gemmatimonadales > Gemmatimonadaceae > JAJKIV01. Next base: position 2,601 of record DASUGD010000212.1, read on the forward strand.
CGATCGGAACCAGCGCATGGAGCGCGTCACGAACGCCGCCCGGCGAACCCGGCAGGTTCACGATGAGCGTCCGGCCTCGCGAGCCAGCCAGGCCCCGAGAGAGGGCGGCACGAGGGAAGCCGTCGATGCACGCCACGCGGAGACGCTCCGCGATGCCCGGGGCTTCCCGGTCGAGCGCCGCCCGCGTCGCTTCCGGCGTGTTGTCGCGTGGCGACAGTCCGGTGCCCCCGGTCGTCAGGACGAGGTCGGCCGCATCGGCGTCGCACCACGTGAGGAGCTGCCTAACGATCGAAACGGAGTCGTCCGGAACGAGAGCCCGGGCGACGAGCGCATACCCGCGCTCGTTCGCCCACGCGGCGATCGCGTCACCGGAGACGTCCACCCGCTCGCCGCGCGCCCCGGCGTCGGAGATCGTCAACACGGCTACTCGCACGAGGCGAGCCTCGATTCCCGATTCCCTATTCCCGATTCCCCATCAGAGGTGGGAGCCCGCCTTGTAAAACGGCATCTTCACGACCTCCGCTTTCACGACCTTGCCCCGAATCTCGATCCCGAGCTCACTGCCCGGCTTCGCGTTCGCCGTGGGGAGATAGCACGTACCGATCGGAACGTTGAGCGAAGGGCTCAGCGTTCCGCTGCACACGACGCCGCTCGGCTCGCCGTTGCAAATGACAGGATAGCCGTGGCGCGGGAACGCGCGCTCGGACGTCGTGAACCCGACGAGCTTCCTCGGAATGCCCTGCTCTTTCTGCCTGACGAGCGCGTCGCGACCCACGAAATCACCTTTCGCGAGCTTCACGATCCACGCGAGGTTCGCCTCGAGCGGCGTGACCGTGTCGTCGATGTCATTGCCATAGAGAGCCATTCCCATCTCGAGGCGCAGCGAGTCCCGGCAGCCGAGCCCGGCGGGCGTCACCTCGCCAGTCGCCATGATCGCGTTCCAGATGTGCGCCGCGTTCGCGTTGTCGAAGTACAGCTCGAATCCATCCTCGCCGGTGTACCCCGTCCGCGAAACGATCACGTCCGGGACGTTCGCGACCGTACCGACGGCGAAGTGATAGTACTTGATATCCGACAGCGTGACGTTGGTGAGCGGCTGCAGGATCCTCGCGGCTTGCGGTCCCTGAAGCGCGAGCAGCGCGACCTCGTCGCTGACGTCCTCGACCCGCGCGTCGAATCGGTCGAGGTTCCGGCTGATGTGGGCAAGGTCCTTCGCCGCGTTCGAAGCGTTCACGACCATCATCAGGTGGTCGTCGAAGCGATACACGAGACAGTCATCCTCGAACGTCCCGCGATCGTTGAGAATCGACGAGTAGTGAGCCTGGCCGACAGCGAGCGCGGCGACGTCGTTCGTCGTGACGTAATTGACGAACTTCACGGCGTCCTTCCCGCGCACCAGGAACTCGCCCATGTGGCTCACGTCGAACATCCCAGCGCGCTCCCGTACCGCCTTGTGCTCCGCGGTGATCCCCGTAGGGTACTGAACCGGCATCTCGTAGCCGGCGAACGGCACCATCTTCGCACCGAGTGCCACGTGGATATCGTGAAGTGGCGTGCGCTTGAGCGTCGCGCCGGCGTCGGTCGTCGTCATGGGTCGTTGCTCCTGGAAAAACACGGAAGGCAGGAATATGCCGGACTGGCAGGTGCCCGCGGAAGTCCAAAGGCTGGTCGTGACGGTTCTGGTGCTGACGGTGGGATCGTGGCGCGTTGCCAACGGCCAGTTCGCGTCGCTGGGTGGCAAGACCGCGGGAGCACAGGTCCTCGTGGTCGGCACGTACCATATGAGCAACCCGCGACTCGACGCCCTGAATGTCACCGCGGACGACGTCCTCGCCCCGAAGCGGCAGCGCGAGATCGAACAGCTGGCAGCGACGCTCGAAGCGTTTCGGCCGACCAAGGTGTTGGTGGAAATCCCCTACGGGCGCGATTCGATGTCGAACGCGCTCTACCGGCGCTACATCGCGGGGAGCTACACGCTCGACCGCACCGAGATGCAGCAGCTGGGGTTCCGTATCGCGAAGGCAGCCGGCCTGCCACGCATCTACGGGATCGACTACGACCTCGACGTGAACCTCGCCAATGTGATGGTCTGGGCGCTCACGCACGGGCAGCCTGAGCTCGCCGGCGCGGCGCAGTCACTCACCTCGCGGCTCCTGACAGAAGCCGATAGCCTCATGAAGCACGCGACGGTCGCGGAAATCATCGCGGCACTCAACTCACCGCGCGCGGATTCCGCGCAGGGGATCTATCTCGCTGCGCTGCGAGTCGGAGCGGATACGAGCTATCCCGGTGCCACCGCCGCGGCTCGGTGGTACGAGCGCAATCTCAAGATCGCGTCGAACATCCTGCGCGTCATCGACTCGCCAACCGATCGAGTGCTCGTGCTGATCGGTGCCGCGCACGGGCCGATCCTGCGAGAGCTCATCGAGCGGGTTCCCGGCATCCGCCTGGTCCCCACGGCGAGCGTGCTGCGGTGACTCGGCCTCTCGTTAGGCCGGGCGATCGCGCTCGAGACCTCGGTCGAGCTCACGGTCGGTGACGGTGCGAATGTTCCCGACCCTGGGTGGGGCCCCCGTGACCATCGCGCGAGCAACCTCGAACAGGACGACCGGCTTCGGCTTCGTCACCTTCATGTAGGTCACGGACTCGGCTTCCACGAGAATGAGCGCGATCCGCGGATCGTTTGCCGACCCGTCGCGGTCGCCGCCCTCATCGCCAAGCCACGCCTTCCAGTCGGGCTTGTAAAGCTCCCGCACGAGCGCGCGATCCGTGCTGACGGTTGCAAGCCCGGAAACGGAGACCCATTCGCGCGAACGATCCTTGTAGTACGCGAGGTTCACGTGCGGATCGGACATGAGGTCGTCGAGCTTGTGAGTCTCGACGTTGGTCATGAACCAGAGATCCAGACCCGTCTCGCGCTGCTGCGTCTGCATCGGGCGTGATACCAGATGGCCATCGGCGCGACGGGTGGTCAGCATCGCGACCTCGATGCCGTCGATGAGGTCGTAGAGATCGTCGAGCTTCTTGTCCGTCGGCACGGCATCGTCCGTGTTCTTCGCCACCGTCTTGTCGGCCATGGTCATCCCTCCGCCACTGTGAGTCCGTTCGGTCGGACGACGCGGAAGGCACGAGGCGTGCCGCGATTCTTCGAATGCCGGGAACTCTTCGGCCGCGCGCGCCCCTCCCCTACACCCACCCGTCCTGCGAGCGCTCCTGGACCACGTTTCCGGAGTCCGCGTTGTCCGACCACGACCGTGATGCCGAGTCGCGGACTCGTTAGGCGGCACGACCGGGCGGGCCACCGGTCGCGGGACGGCGAACGGTCACCGGCGATTCGTTAGGACATTCTCATGAGAGTCGGTGGAGCTCGGCTGGCGCGCAGTATGCCGCACAGCGCGCGCCCCCCTTGACCTTCGCGCCTGGTCATCGGAACGTATCGACCCAGCCGAGATGTTGGACCGTAGAACGTCGCAGACGCGGCTACGAGCCGCCTTGACCCACGGAGGACGGAGATGACCGTGCTGTTCGTGGGGGCCAGTCACGCGACCGCGCCGCTTCCACTCATCGAGCACCTGTCGTTCAGCGCAGACGACGCCACCGCGACACTCGCGCGCGTGACGACAGGCGATCTTTCACCCGCACTACCTGTTCGCGAGCTCGTCCTGCTCTCGACCTGTCACCGCGTCGAGCTGTACGGCGTGCCCGCCGACGATGCGACACGCCCGAGCGCCGCTCTCGATGCGATGGCCGGTATCCTGGCCGGCCGGAACAGCGGAGCGGATGCGTTCGATGCATACGTCCGCCGTCTGGTGGGCACCGAGGCAACGCGCCACCTCTTCAGGGTTGCGGCCGGACTCGATTCCATGGTGCTCGGCGAGTCCGAGGTGCTCGGACAGGTCGCGTCCGCGCTCACTCTCGCTACGCGCATGGGAGCAGCGGGGCCGGTGCTCACACCGCTGTTCGAAGCCGCTGTCAGAACCGGACGACGCGCGCGCGCAGAGACCGCGATCGGAGCCGCACCGGCGAGCGTGAGCTCGATCGCCGCCGAGTTGGCGGAGGAGCTCGCCGAAGAGCTGCGAGGACGCCGAGCGCTGTTCCTCGGCGGTGGGAAGATCGCGCTGCTCGCCGCGAAGGCCCTGCGGGCTCGAGGGTTCTGGGAGATGTCGATCGGCGCGCCGCTGGACACGGATGCCGACGCACTGGCGCAGGAATTCGGCGCCGCTGCCATTCAATGCGACGCGATACCGAACGCGATCGCCGAGAGCGACCTCGTATTCACGTGCGCCGGCGCGCCCATGACCGTCGATGCACGCACCGTCAGGCGCGCCATGCGCGGGCGGATGGCGCGACCGCTCGCGTTCATCGACCTGTCGGCCGGCGATGTACTCGATGCGGAAGTTGCGGAGCTGGCGGGCGTGCGTGTCGTGTGCCCGTCGGAGCTTCGCGAGCGGATCGACATCGCTATGGCTGGCCGGCGCCGCGAGGCGCCACTGGTCGAGGCGATCGTGGAGCAGGAGCTGCGCACATTGCGGTCGCGGGGCGAGGCGGGCTCGCCGAGCGGGGTCGTGGCAGCACTGCGCGCGCGTGCGGAGGAGATCCGACAGCGAGAGCTGTCGCGCGCGCTGGCAGGTCTGCCGGAGGCCGACGGCGTGGTGCGAACGCAGATGGAATGGCTCTCCGTCTCGCTCGTGAACAAGCTGCTCGACGAGCCGACGCGTCGCCTCCGCGCCGAGGCGACGCACGGCGTCGAAAACCCGTACGCCGACGTAACGCGAGAGCTGTTCGGCCTCGTCGGGAATCGGGAATCGGGAATCGGGAATCGGAAATAGCGGGAACAGGGAACGCGCCCTATTTCCTATTCCCGATGAGCGCCGCGGCAACTTCCTCCGCGTGCCCCTTCGGCGTCACCTTCTCGAACACGCGCAGGAGCCGGCCATCTCGGTCGATCAGGAACGTCGTGCGTTCCACGCCCATGTACTTCTTTCCGTAGTTCACCTTCTCCTTCCACACGCCGTACTGCTCCGCCACGGCATGGTCGGTATCGGCGAGCAGCGTGAATGGCAGCTGGTACTTCTCCTTGAACTTCGCCTGTGCGGCGACCGTATCCGGACTCACGCCGAGAATGATCGCATCGAGTCCCTCGAACCGAGGGAAGGCGTCGCGAAACTCGCACGCCTCGATGGTTCACCCAGGTGTGTCGGCCTTGGGAAAGAAGTACAGGACCACGTGCTTGCCCACCTGATCCGAGAGGGTGAGGGGTGTTCCCTCGTCCGTGAGCAGCGTGAAGTCCGGCGGTGCCGTACCGATCTCGATCATGCCAACGGTTCTCCCCCGATCAGGGTGGCCATGATTGCCTTCTGGATGTGGAGCCGGTTTTCTGCTTCTTCGAAGACGCGGCTTTGGGGTCCGTCGATGACCTCGGCGGCAACCTCCTCCCCGCGATGCGCCGGCAGGCAATGCAGGAAAATGGCATCGCGTGACGCCCGCTTCATGAGTGCCGCGTCGACTCGATACCCGGCGAACGCCTTCTCCCGCTCGGCCTGTTCCTCCTCCTGCCCCATTGACGCCCATACGTCGGTGTTCACGACATCCGCACCCGTGGCAGCCTCGTTAGGGTCCCGCACCAGCGTAACCCTCCCATCGCGCCGAGCGCGCTCGAGGATCGTCGGGTCGGGGTCATAACCTTCGGGACACGCGAGCGTCAGCTCGAAGCCAAGCCGGTAGGCGGCGTTGATCCACGAGTTGGCCATGTTGTTCCCATCGCCGATCCAGGCGACCTTCCTTCCCTCGTGCGTGCCGAAGCGCTGTCGGATGGTCAGGATGTCGGCCAGCACCTGGCATGGGTGCAGCAGGTCGGTGAGTCCGTTGATCACCGGCACGCTCGAGAATTGCGCGAGCTGCTCGACGTCGCTGTGCGCAAACGTGCGGATCATGATGCCGTCCACATAACGCGAAAGCACGCGCGCCGTGTCCGGGATCGGCTCGCCGCGGCCGATCTGCACATCGCGCGACGAGAGGAACAGGGCATGGCCGCCCAGTTGCCACGTTCCCACCTCGAACGAGACGCGCGTCCGCGTGGATGACTTGAGAAAGATCATGGCCAGCGACTTCCCGGCGAGCGGCGTCTTCGTGTACGCGCCGGCGCGCATCGCCTCGGCCAGATCGAACAGGCGATCGAGCTCGGTGCGAGTGAAGTCGGGGATGGCGAGAAGATGCCGAGGCATGGCAGCGGGCTTTGCGCCTGGAAAATGGGAACCGGGAACGGGGAACCGGTAACAGTGACTCCTCTCGGAGCTACGGTTCCCGGTTCCCCGTTCCCGGTTCCCGCTGTAACTCGTTACAAAATATATCGCCGCAGGTCCTCGTCCTCCATCACCGCGCGCAGCCGGTCGTTGACCACCTGACGATCGACGGTGATCGCGCCGGTGCCACGGTCCGGCAACTCGTACAACACGTCTTCGAGCAGGGTCGTCATCACCGTGTGAAGGCGTCGCGCCCCGATGTTTTCCATGCGGCCGTTCACGCCCGTCGCGATCCGGGCGATCTCGGCGATGCCGTCCGCAGTAAACGAGAGATTCGCCCCTTCCGCCTCGACGAGCGCCGCGTACTGCTTGGTCAGCGCGTTCTCGGGCTCCGTCATGATGCGAACGAAGTCCTCCTCCGTGAGCGGCTTGAGCTCCACGCGAATGGGGAACCGGCCCTGCAGCTCCGGAATGAGATCGCTGGGCTTCGATACGTGAAAGGCGCCGGCGGCGATGAACAGGACGTGGTCGGTCTTCACCATGCCGTACTTCGTCTGCACGTTCGAGCCTTCGACGATCGGCAGCAGGTCGCGCTGCACGCCCTCGCGCGACACGTCGGGCCCGCCCGCACCTTCGCCGCGCGCGCCGGCGATCTTGTCGATCTCGTCGAGGAAGATGATGCCTAACTTCTCGACGCGCTCGAGCGCGTCGGACGTCACGTCCTCGAGGTCGATCAGCTTGTCGAACTCCTGCTCGAGCAGGATGCGCCGCGCCTCCGACACTTTCACCGTGCGCTTCTTCTTCCGCTTCGGCAGCATGTCCTGAAGCATCTCGGTGAAGTTCTCCATGCCCTCCGGCGCGCCCTGCGGGACCATCATGTCGAACATGGGCCCGTGCTGCGTCACCTCCACCTCGACTTCACGCGTCTCGAGCTGACCGTCCAACAGCAGCTGCTTGAGCTTTTCGCGCGTGCGCTTGTAGCGGTCCATCGCGGCATTGCCGTCGGCCTCGTGCTGCACCGAACCGTCGGCGCCAACGACGAACACGCCGGGCGTTCCGGAGCTGCTCTGCCCTGCTCCGGCGGCCGCGCCGACGGGTGCCGGCGCCGGGGTGCTCCCCTTCGCGTCCGCGGGCACCGGCAACAGCAGGTCGAGCAATCGCTCATCGACCTTCTCGTGCGCGAGATCCTCCACGTCCGCCTCGCGCTCGGTCCGTACCATGTCGATCGCGCTCTCGACGAGGTCGCGCACCATCGCTTCCACGTCGCGGCCGACGTATCCGACCTCGGTGAACTTCGACGCCTCCACCTTCACGAACGGCGCGCCCGCGAGCTTCGCGAGCCGCCGAGCGATCTCGGTCTTCCCAACGCCGGTGGGGCCAATCAGGATGATGTTGTTAGGCGAGATCTCATCGCGGATCGCGTCGGGCGCGCGCTGGCGGCGCCAGCGGTTTCGGAGCGCGATGGCGACGGCCTTTTTGGCGTCGCCCTGCCCGACGATGTAGCGATCGAGCTCGGCGACGATCTGCCGCGGGGTGAGATCAGCGAGGCGGGCGACCACCTGCTGCGTGCGTGGGCTGGGCATCGGGATGACGAAGGACCGGACCGATTCGAGCCGGCGTTAGGCCGGAGTCTCGAGGACGGTGATGTTGGTGTTGGTATAAACGCAGATCTCGCCGGCGATCTCGAGCCCGCGCCGCACGATCTCCGCGGGCGAGAGCGTCGTCGCCGACACGAGGGCGCGCGCCGCGGCGAGCGCGTATGACCCGCCGGACCCGATGGCGAGGATGCCGTCATCCGGTTCAATGATGTCGCCGTTGCCCGAGATGACGAAGCCGTGCTGCCGGTCCACGACGGCGAGCAGCGCCTCGAGCCGACGCAGCACGCGATCACTGCGCCAATCCTTCGCGAGCTCGACCGCTGCCCGCGGCAGATTGTTCGGGTAGCGCTCGAGCTTTTCCTCGAACTTCTCGAACAGCGTGAAGGCGTCCGCGGCGCTCCCGGCGAACCCGGCGAGCAGCTGGCCACCGCGAAGTGCGCGCACCTTCTGCGCGTTCGACTTCATGACGGTTTCGCCAACGGTCACCTGGCCGTCGCCGCCAAGCGCCACTTTACCGTCGCGACGGACGGCGAGAATCGTGGTCGCGCGAATGCGCGGAAGCGTGCGTTCCATGCACGAAAAGATAGCCGGTCGCCACCCCACAACATGGCGAGCCGTGCGCGAAACCGGTCAGCGGATGCGGAGCCGCGGCTGTCCGTTCTGACGAGCTTCGTCGCCGATCGAGTCGTCCTGGCTCGAAACGGGTTCCCTCGCCGTCACGATCGGCGCCTCGCGGTCCCCACGGATGCCGCCGCTCCGGACGGCCGGGCTGTCCGCCAGCCCGGGAACGACCGGTGGCCTCCTGTCAGCCGAGTTCGTCCCGCTCTCGGGCGTTGCCGCAACGGCGCGTGGCGTGGAGCGCTTTTCTCCGCGGCGTGACGCGCCGCGGAAGAGGACGAGCTCGCGCAGGTATTCTCGATTCAGCCAGGCCCCGGTTCCGAGCAGGAGAAGCCCGGCGAGCACCGCCAGCGTCCCAAACCGCCATTCGTCGCTGCCGATCAGCGCGGCGGCCAGAGCAATCACGCCGAGCCCCATCAGGGTTTCACCTGGCCGATTGCGCTCGGTACGCTCCCGCCGTCGACGTTCCCGCGAGTGGGAGAATCCCTCGGGCAGCTGTGCGTCGAGCACCAGCCCGAGTCCCAGGATGGCGACGATGACTCCGACGAATAGGGGAATCTGTTCGAGTCGCATGCCACCTGCCTTTGCAAGAAGAAGGCGAGCCGGATTGGCTCAGGCGCGCGGGTGAGCCTTGCGGTAAACCTGTTTGAGCCGTTCGACGCTGGTGTGTGTGTAAATCTGCGTGGTCGAGATCGAGGCATGACCAAGCAACTCCTGCACCGCCCGGAGATCGGCCCCGGCGTCCAGGAGATGGGTGGCGAAGGTGTGCCGGAGCGAGTGGGTGCTCAGACCTGCGCTCTCGTCGATCTGGCCGAGGAACTTCGTGACGACCAGCTGAATCGACCGGGTGCTCAATCGGCGACCGTGCGCGCTCAGAAAGAATGCCATGCGGTCGACCCGGGCGCCCACTCGCCGCGCCAGCTCGTCGCGCTTTGCCTCGTAGTTCCGCAGCGCCAGCGACGCGTGGTCGCCAACGGGAATGATGCGCTGCTTCCGTCCCTTCCCCGTGACCTTCACCTGCTGCGAGACGAGATCGAGGTCGCCGCGGTTGATGCCGCGGAGCTCGGACAGTCGCATCCCCGTCGAGTAGAACAGCTCCAGAATGGCCAGGTTTCGCACATCGTTGAATCGCCCGTCCCACGCGCGCACCTCGGCCGCCTGAAACACGAGGTCGATCTGCGTCCGGTCGAGATAACTCGGCAGGTATCGCTCGAGCTTCGGGGAACCGACGGCGCGCGCAGGGTTGGCGTCGACGACTTCGTTGCGGTGCAGGAAGCGGTAGAACCCTCGGACCGCCGACAGCGCGCGGGCGATCGATCGCTTCGACAGCCCGCGTCTCGTTAGGTGAGCGAGAAACCCGCGGACCGCGAGCCGGTCCACGCCCTGCCAGGTCCACGTGTCCCCGCCGTAGTAGCTCGAGAAGTAGGCAACGAGCTCCGACAGGTCACGTCCGTAGGCGAGAAGCGTGTTCGGTGAGACGTCGCGTTCGCCGCGGAGATGCTCGAGGTACTCGGCAACTTCGGGCAACGGAGCGAGCGGAGGCGCGCTGTCCGCCGTCGACGCACTCGAAGCGGCTCGAGCCCGCCGCGTCATGCGATGCCGGCCGCGGTGATGCCGCTCGCGGTGCTCCACTCGTCGAGCGCGCGCAAGGCACGTTCCGCCATCAACTCTCGCTTCCGTCGCTTGTCGCGTACCGGGACGTCGAGCTCATCGACCAGGCCGAAATTCGCGTTCATCGGCTGGAAATGACGCGGGTCAGCCTCGTGGAGATATCGGTACAGCGCGCCAAGCATGGTCGTCGGCGGCGGGATCACCGGCGGCTCTCCCGCCACGAGACGCGCGAGATTGATGCCGGCGAGCAACCCGGTGGCTGAGCTCTCGGTGTAGCCCTCCACCCCCGTCAGCTGGCCGGCGAACAGCGTCATGGGATCGTCGCGAAGCGACAGGTGACTCGTTAGGGCCGCCGCCGCGTTCACGTACGAGTTCCGGTGCACGGAGCCCCAGCGCAGAAACTCGGCATCCGCGAGGCCCGGAATCATCCGGAACACGCGCTGCTGCTCGCGCGTGCGCAGACGCGTCTGGAAGCCGACGAGATTCCACATCCGCCCGCCGCGGTCCTCCATGCGAAGCTGCGCGATCGCATAGGCTTCGCGGCCGCTCCGCGGGTCGCGAAGGCCAACCGGCTTCATCGGGCCGAAGCGGAGCGTCTCGCGCCCGCGGCGCGCCATCTCCTCGACCGGCATGCATCCCTCGAAGTACGGGATCGGGTCGAACTCATGCCCCTCGTACTGGTCGGCGGCAATGAGCGCGTCCAGGAACGCCTCGTACTGCTCGCGAGTGAACGGACAGTTGACGTAGGCGCCTTCTCCGGCGAGATCGGAGGTACCCGGCGCAGCAACAGCAACCGCGTCCGCCATCGTCTCCTTCCCGTATCGCGACGCGCGGAACACGATGGACGTGTCGAGCGACTCACCAGCGACGATCGGCGCGATCGCGTCGTAGAACGCGAGCGACTCTACACCGAGCCGCTGCTGGATTGTCACCGAGAGCGCGTCGGAGGTGAGCGGCCCGGTCGCGACGATGCCTGGCGACGGCAGCTCCGTCACTTCCTCGCGCACGACCTCGATGCGGGGATGCCCGGTGATCCAGCGATCCACGGTGGCAGCGAAGACCTCGCGGTCGACCGCGAGCGCCGACCCGCCGGGCACCCGCGCCTCGTCCGCCGCGCGCAGGATCAACGAGCCCAGCGTGCGCATCTCGGCCTTCAGCAACCCGTGCGCGTTCGACGTCTCGGTGCTCTTGAACGTGTTCGAGCACACCAGCTCCGCGAGAAGCCGAGAGCGATGGGCGGGCGTTGGTACGACGGGTCGCATTTCGTGGATCACCACGCGATGCCCTCGCTCGGCGAGCTGCCACGCGGCCTCGCTGCCAGCGAGTCCGCCTCCCGCGATGTGAATGGGCTGCTGGTTTCCGCTACGATCTCCGCTCAGCGAGCTCGCCATGGCGGAATGATAGCACGCGCCGCGCCCTCGGGGAGCGCACGCCACTCGGTGCGCTCACGATGAGCACGACCGCCACGACGATGATCGCCATCGCAGCCGCCGTGCGAGCCGTGACCGCCTCGCCAAGTATTGCCCAGCCGAGCAGCACGGCGACGACCGGGTTCACGTACGCGTGCGTCGTCACGCGAGACGGCGTGGACACTCGCATGAGCCACAGGTACGCCGTGAACCCCACGAGTGCGCCTGCTACGACAAGGTACGCCACGGCAACCATCGATGCAGGCGTGATCTCGGTCGGCGCGAACCGGTGATGCTCACCGATGGCGAAGCCCGCCGCAACGGACAACAGCGAACCTGCGATCATCTGCATCGCGGTCGCACGCACGGGTGACGGCGGTGCGGCGGCGCGCCGCGAGAACATGGCGCCGCCCGACCACGCCAGCGAAGCCACCGTCAGGCTCGCGATGCCTAACAAGTCCATCTCGCCGTCCGCGGCGAGCAGCGATGGCCCGACCAGCACCGCCAGCCCGAGGATGCCGATGACGACGCCAGCCACGACACGCGGCGTGGGCGCGCGCTTCGACTCGATGACGCTCTCCATCATCACCATCCAGAGCGGCGTCGTGGCCAGCACGAGCGACGTTATGCCGGACGGCACGGAGAGCTCAGCCCAGCCGACGAGGGCGGTACCGCCAACGATGAGCAGCGCGCCAACGACGAACGCGTCGCGCCATCGGCGCCGAATGACCTCAGCCGGCTGCGCCGGTTCAGCGTCTACGCCGCCCCGCCGGGCGCGCGCGAGGGACCAGCCATAGAGCGCACACCCGGCAATAAAGAACCGCACGCCTGTCATGAAGAACGGCGGCACGGTCGCGACGGCGTATTTTATCGCGAGGTACGTCGATCCCCAGATGAGATAGATCGCCGCGAAAGCCGCGAGAACCAGAGCGCGTGACGGCCGGTGAGCGCCCGGGGTGCTAGCATCAACGGTTGTCATCTCCAGCCTCACGGGACCGCGCGAGCTCCGGGCTGGCGATCGGGATGGTGGACGTCTCTTTCGCGGTGCGAAGGACGATCGTGGTCTTCGTGGACCTCACGCTCTCGAGCGAGCCGATCTGATTCGCGAGCAGGTCGTTGAGCGCCGCCGTGTCGCGAGCGCGAACCTTCAGCATGAAGCAGTCTTCGCCCGCCACGTGGTGGACTTCCTGCACCTCGGGAATGGCCACGAGGGCAGCCTCGGTGCGCGGGGCCCCACCCCGCTCGTCCGAGCGGACGAGGACGAATGCGAGCAGCCCGAGGTCTACGGCGGCCGGGTCGATATTGGCGTTGTAGCCCCGCACGGCGCCGCGCTCCTCGAGCTTCCTGATGCGCTCGAACACGGCTGACGGCGCGAGCCCGACACGTCGCCCAATCTCGGCATTGGAGATCCGGGCGTCCGATTGGAGGGTCTCGAGGATGACACGCGAGGTTTGGTCGATCATGCGCCAAACCTACCGATATACCAACGAATCGTCAATTCGTATAGCGAATACCTGACGATTCGTCTTGGAACTAGGTGATCGGCAGAAGCTCGAGCGCGCTCGTCAGTGCGTCCGCCATCTGGCCGGCAGACATGTATCGCTCGGCCGGATCGATCTGCATTGCCCGCTTGAGAACCATGGCCAGCTCTTCGGGGACATCGGGGCGAAGCGAGCGGATGTCTGGTGGCGGCTCATCGAGCCGGCGCTGCATGGACTCTCGCGCGGACGATGCCGCGAACGGCAACTGGCCGGTGAGCATCTCGAGCAGAACACAGCCCAGCGAGTAGATGTCCGATCGGGAGTCCGCGACGCGTCGGCCCGACACCTGTTCAGGGCTCACGTAATTCGGCGTGCCGACGATGTACTTCTTCGCGTCGCGCGAGTCGACGCTGGGCATGATGGCGGGCGCGCGGGCATGTCCAAAATCCAGCAGCACCGCCCCGTCATGCGAGAGCAGAATGTTCTCGGGCTTCACATCCCGGTGGACGACTCCCATCGAGTGCACGTGGGCGAGTGCCGTTGCGATATCACGGGCCACCCGGATGGCATCGGCCATGGGAAACGCGCCCTCCCGGCCGAGCCGCTCGCGCATCGTCTCGCCCTCGATGAACGGCATGGTGAAGAAGAGCATCCCCTGCGCTTCCCCGGCATCTGTGATGGGGACCACGTTCGGGTGACTCATCTTCTGCAGCACCTGCATCTCGAGCAGGAAGTATTGGGAGCGCGCGGTGGCGGCGGCGCCGCTCTTCATGACCTTCACCACCAGGCGCGGGCCAGCGTCCCCGCGGGTTGCGAGGTATACGCGTGAGGTCGCGCCGGTCCCGAGCTCGCCTGCGATGGACCAGCCCGTTCCCAGCCGCGATTCAATGGCGGCGATGAGGTTCATTTAGTGTGAAGGCGTCCGATCGTCCTGTATACGGACGATCGAACGGGTCAGACGGCCACGGCTTCTTCGGGCTCCGGGCTTGCCACGTCCCACTCGTTGCCGCATTTGACGCACTTCCGGAACTCCCCTCGGGTCTTGTTCGACTTCATCTCGGCCCCGAGGTAGCCGCATTCCGGACACTTCTCCGGGACGGGCTTGTCCCAACAGACGAAGTCGCAGTTGGGGTAATTCGAACAGCCGTAGAACGCCTTCCCCCGCTTCTTCGACCGCCGCTCGGCGATCTCGCCACCATCCTTCGGGCAGATCACGCCGGTAGGCATGGAGCGGGTACCGCGACATTTCGGGAATCGACTGCAGCCGAGGAAGAAGCCCGAGCGCCCGTGCCGCTTCAGCATCATCGCGCCGCACTCGTGGCACGTATACTCGGTCGGTTCGGCAGGCTTCCGATCGCCCTTGAGAGGGCGAGTGAACTTACACGTCTTCGGATGATTTTCACAGGCGACGAAGGGCCCGAAGAAGCCGCCTTTCGCCATGAGTCGCCCGCCGCAGTTGGGGCAGCGCTCGGCGGACAGCCCCGACAGGTCATGGGCTTCGGCGATCAGGCTCTCGACCTGGACCGAGTTGAGCGACTTCTCGAACGGGCGATAGAACTCGGTGAGCACGCGCCGCCACGGCATCGCGCCCTCCTCGACCTTGTCGAGCTCTCCCTCCATGTCCGACGTGAACCCGACGTTGAAGATGTCCGGGAACTGCTTCACCATCACGCGCTCCACGCTCTCGCCTAACGCCGTCGGGAAGAACCGGCGCTGCTCGAGCTGCGTGTAGTGGCGGTCGACGAGCGTGGAGATGATCTGCGCGTAGGTCGACGGGCGCCCGATGCCGAGGCGCTCCAGCTCCTTCACCAGACTCGCCTCGGAGTATCGGGGCGGCGGCTCGGTGAAGTGTTGCGACGGCACGATCTCGCGAACCGGGACACGCTCGCCTTTCTCGAGTGACGGGAGCGCCTGCTCGTCCTCGAGCGCACGGTGCTCGCCCTCCTCGTGGGCCTCGCGATACAGCGCCAGGAATCCCGGGAACTTGATCACGCTCCCGGTGGAGCGAAACAGGTACGCGTGGGTTGTCTTGACCGGGACCGCGGCCTGCGAGAGGTCGTAGTCCACCGTAGTGGTGTCGAACACGGCCGGCGCCATCTGCGACGCCATGAAGCGCTGCCAGATGAGCTGGTACAGCTTGAACTGGTCTTCCTTCAGGTAGCGCCTAACGAGCTCGGGCCGGCGCACCGGGTCGGTGGGGCGAATGCCTTCGTGCGCGTCCTGCGCGTTCTGGGCGTTCTTGCCACCGCCGTAGAACATCGGCGCGGCCGCGAGGTACTCGGCCCCGAACAGCGTGCGCAGATGGTCGCGCGCCTGGAGCGCCGCGCTTTCGGCCACGCGCGTGGAGTCGGTACGCATGTACGTGATGAGACCCACCGCGCCGTCGGGACCAATGTCGATGCCCTCGTAGAGATCCTGCGCGAGGCGCATCGTGCGCTTGGACCCGAAGCCCAACTTCTTGGCGGCTTCCTGCTGCAGCGTACTGGTCGTGAACGGCGGCGCCGGGTTCTTGCGCCGCTCCCGGCGCTTCACGTCGGTCACTGGGAATGCGCCTACCAAGCCCTCTTCCCCGTTCCCCGTTCCCGCGCCGCGCGCCAGCGCGGCCGCCACCCGCTCTACCTCGGTGACGATCTCTCTCGCATCCGCTTCCTTCCCGATCTCCGGCTTCTTGCCATCCAGATGATGGAGTTTGCCCGTGAAGCGCTGCTCGCCCTTCTGTAGTTCCGCCTGGATGGTCCAGTATTCGACCGGGGTGAACGCCCGAATCTCGCGCTCACGCTCCACGATGAGCCGAAGCGCTACCGTCTGCACGCGTCCCGCGGAGATCCCTTTCTTGACCGTCTTCCACAGGATCGGGCTCGCCTTGTAGCCCACGAGGCGATCGAGCACACGACGCGCCTGCTGGGCCTCGACCTTTTTCTCGTCGATCTGCCCGGCGCTCGCGAGTGCCCGCTGCACCGCATCCTTGGTGATCTCGTGGAACAGCACGCGACGAACCGGGGCGCCGCCGCGCCGCTTGATCTGCTCGGCGACATGCCACGCGATCGCTTCGCCCTCGCGATCAGGGTCTGTCGCGAGGAAGACTTCCCTAGAGTCGTGCGCGGCGGCCTTGAGCTCCGCGAGCGTCTTCTCCTTGCCCGCGATCGTCACGTACTCGGGCTCGAAGCCTTTCTCGATGTCGATACCGAGCTTCTTCTCGGGCAGGTCGCGGACGTGGCCGACCGTCGCCTTGACGCGGTAGCCGCGGCCGAGGTACTTGCCGATGGTCTTCGCCTTCGCCGGGGACTCGACGATGACGAGCGACGTCGAGCCCGCAGGGGCCGGCGGCGCTTCGTCCTCGACGACGTTAGGCGCGGCCTTGCGTGAGCGCGCCTTCGCCGCCGACGTCTTTTTCTTGGCGGCGGACCTACGGCCGGCAGTCTTGGCTCCAGGCCGTGCGGCGCTTCCTCGCCCCGCTATGCGACGGGTGACGGTCTCGTCGATCCCGTCAGACTTCTTTCGGGCCATGCTATCAGTGAACGGTCGCGTGATCGGAGGACGGACCCGACGGGTCATACCCCGCGCCTTCCATGAGTGCCCGCAGATCATCGAGCGCGATGCGCCCGTCGATCTGCACGAGCGCTCGCTCGATGACATGCTCGAGCTCGGCGGTGGTCAGCGCACCCGAACCGGTCAGCGTCAGGAGATGGCCCCATGCGTCCGGGGCAAACCGGCCGCGCTCATGTGGGCCCATCACGCGAAAAGTCATATGGTTTTGAACGACCGACTGCGTGCCGGTCGCGCGAATGGGAATCTCTGCAAACAGCAGCGACAGTATCTCACCAATCTGTCGCCGATCGTATCCTTCATACGATAAAAACGCCTCGACCTCCTCGACGTTTGCGTCTGCGGCGAATCGCTCACGCAACATCGACAGGAGGTCTGCCAACCGATCATCCATGGCCAAACCTATCCGGCCTTTATAGTAGAGGCAAGCTCAGCGAGCTTATCGACAAGTCTTTTCACATCAAGCACTTCCGCATTAATCTCATGATCGGCCTGGGCGTACAGCTTTTCACGCTCGACCATCAAACGTCTCAGCTCGCCAAGCGGGTCCGGTCGCGAAAGCAGCGGCCGAGCCGCACGGGCTGCGCCCAAACGCTTGAGCGCCGTCTCCGGCTTGACCTTGAGGTAAATGAGCCGAGCGGGGGGGCGAAGGATGTCAACGACCCCTTTGTTGGTTATCCAACCGCCGCCCGGGGCGACCACCATATTACCGCACTGCCGCAGCTCGAGCGTCAACCCCAGCTCCTGCTGTCGGAAATACGGTTCGCCGCGAACCCCGAAGATCTCGGCAATCGTCGCGCTCTCGCGCCGCTCGATCTCCCGATCGAAGTCGAGAAACGAGCGATTCAAGCGCGCGGCAAGCGCCTCGCCGACCGCGCTCTTCCCCGAGCCGGGCAGGCCCACCAGGATCAGGTGCGGCTTTCCGACATCAATGTCGGAAACGATCTGCGACGTGCGAAAGGTAGCTGTCATAGTTCCGCCTCGTTTCCGCGAGCGAGTCGCCGCCGAACTTCTCCAGCGCCGCCTGTGCGAGCACGAACGCGGTCATGGCTTCGGCGATGACGCCCATCGCGGGCACCGCGGTCACATCGCTGCGCTCCGCCGTCGCGGCCGCAGTTTCCCCGGTTGCTACGTCCACCGTGGCCAGTGGCCGCATGAGCGTGCTGATCGGCTTCATCGCCACACGCAGCACGAGCGGCTCACCAGTGGTCATTCCCCCTTCCAGACCGCCGGCACGATTCGTCCTGCGCCGGACGTTGCCCGACCGCGTGCGACCCGGCGCGGGCTCGATCTCGTCGTGCACTTCGGCGCCGGTACGTCGCGCCGCCTCGAACCCGATCCCGACTTCGACGCCCTTCACCGCAGGAATCGACATCAACGCCGAGGCGAGCCGGCCGTCCAGCTTGCGATCCCACGATACGTGGGATCCCAAGCCAACCGGCAGCCCGCGACACACCACCTCGCAGATGCCGCCGAGCGTATTACCCTCGCGCTTGATCGCGTCGATGTGCGCGATCATCGCGACCTCGGCCTCGCGATCGAGTGTCCGCAGCGGCGATGCGTCCGCCGCCGCGTTGATGTCGTCAGGCAGCACGTCGCACGGCCGCGCGTCGATGCCACCGAGGTGCACGAGATGACTCCCGATCGACACCTCGAGCTCGGACAACAGGCGCTTGCAGACGGCACCGGCAGCAACGCGCGCCGTCGTCTCACGCGCCGAGGCGCGTTCGAGTATGTCACGCGCATCGTCACGGTCGTACTTGATGAGACCCGTCAAGTCGGCGTGGCCCGGCCGCACGCGCGTCACGGCACGACGGCGAGGATCGGGGTCGCCCTCGCGAGGCGCCGCGTCCATCACGTCCTGCCAGTTCTTCCAGTCGCGGTTGGCGACGAGCATGGCGATCGGAGATCCGATCGTCTGACCCGCCCGAACGCCGGACAGAAACTCCACCGTGTCGCGCTCGATCTGCATTCGGCGCCCGCGGCCATACCCTTGCTGTCGCCGCGCCAACTCGGTGTTGACGTCGTCGGCTAGCAGCGGCAATCCCGCCGGCATGCCTTCCAGCACGCTGACGAGCGCAGGTCCGTGCGATTCTCCCGCAGTGGTAAAGCGCAACATTCCGATCGTGTCACCCCAAATGCGCGAGCCCGACACAAGGTCGGGCTCGCGAGGCTTGTCGGTCAGCGAAAGCGTGCGTCGCTACTGAATATCGCTCGCGTGCACATCAATCATAACCAGTCCTTCGGACGTCAAGCCGAACAGCTTCACGGCGAGCGTCGGATCCGCGCTGAGCTCCGCCGCCGTCGGGTACACCGCGCGCAGCGGACCATAGAGGTTGCTCCGGATCGGGATGCGGCCACGCAGGCGATAGCTGTACGTGTCGACGATCTGGATCGAGTAGTCGCCCGAGGCGACGAACGCCACGCGCGCCTTCGGGTCAGCAGTGTTCTCGTCCACGTTGCCCGGGTGGAAGGCAATGCCCGCACCAGTGTTGAACGTGGCGAACTTCCCCTGCAGTCGCAGCGACGAATCCGCGAAGAACGTCTCGACGCCGTGGACCGCGATGTTCGTGCTGTTGCCGTTGATCGCGAGACCGAACACGTGGTCCGACGCGTTGTTGGTGAGGTCCTTCACTTCCATCGGCGCCGAGTACTGCTCGCTGAATGCCGGCGTTCCGCTTGGATCGTACACCATCATCACGCGACCCGCAGCGCCACCCGAGTTGGCTTCACCGAACGCCACTCGTTTGCGATCGCCACCGACGGCCACGAAGTTCGTGTCCGGAAGCGCGAGCGAGGCCACGCTGAGGTCCTTCACCTCCGCGGCGTTCGCGCCAATGCCGCGGAGCGACGCGATCGCGCCGGGGATCGTGCCGTTCTGGAAGCATTGACTCGTGCTCGGGTCCGACCCGACCGGGTGATCGCAGATGATGATCTGGTCAGCCACGCCCGTTCCGCCCGGGACGACGTCCACAGCGTCGGCGTTGAGAATCACCCACGAGCCGCGCGACACCGTGCCGTACTGCCAGATCTGTCGCGGTTCGGCCCGCGGATCGAGGAAGTTATCGATGCGCCGAAGGGTGCCCGGCGTCGCTTCCGTGGTCGGACGGGTCGAGTAGTACAACGCGCCACTCGCGGACTGTGCGATGAACTGTGGCCGGTCCGAGTAGTCGATTGGCGCGGACACGCTGTACTTGTACCCGCCGCTCGTCAGGTCCTTGCTCCAGGCCACATTGTAGATGTACGCGTTCGCCGTCTTGATGCGACCTGTCTCATTGCGGTTTATGAGGCTGACTTGGCTGATGTTGGTGCCGCCGGAGTTCGCGACGAGCAGGATCGAGCCGCTGTTGTCGATCACCATCCCCCAGGGCTGCGCCCCGACGGATACCGGCGGTAGCTTGGAAATCGTTTCGCCCAAGTAGTCGAACGCTTCGAGCTGGTTCTTCGTGATGTTGGAGACGTACACGCGAGAGCGAACCGCATCCACCGCGATGTCGGCGCCGAGGCTCCCCACGGGTAGCGCCGTCGTATGGCCGAAGGCGTAGACCGTCGGGTCATGCTTGGCTTCGCCCTCAGCCGAAACCGGGACGTTCGTTCCGCTGGCAACCGCGTAGCCCTTGTGGTTCGCCTGGTCCACCGCATACGCGACCACGAACAGCCCGCGGCCTCGCAGTGCGGTCGGAACACTCCACGCGACGCGCTGCACGACCTGCTGCGCCGGCGTGGCGATCGGAATGTCGACCGTCGCGACCTCCGCGCCGCTCGAGTCCTTCACGATGTAGCCGATCGCCTTCAGGAGCCCGTCGGAGTCGCGGCCGACAATGTCGAGCGAATCGCCCGTCTCCATGCGCGGCGGGACCGACTGATAGGCCAGCGGGGTGTTGTTGTCCACGCCGGCCGCCACGACGGTGACCGTCGCCTTCTCGCCGGTCGACCCGAGTCCATCGCGGTTCTGCGCGAACGGCTCGATCGTGAACTGCGTGCCAACCGGGACAGACGCCGGCACGGTGAACGAGAACGTGCAGGTGTCGTTCCTGGGGTAGGGTACCGAGAGGAGAAGGCTATCCGAACGCGTCAGCGCGGAAGGGCCAGTCGACCGATACCCAAGCTTGGTGACCCCGATCGTGTCGGTACCTTGAACCCGGAAGGTGTAGGTACCGCCGCCAATGACGGCGAGGTCGGGGCTCAGAATCAGAACGCGGGGAACCGTCGGATCATAGGCCATCGCCGAGACCTCGGCGGATCCCTTGTTGCCGCCGGCATCATAGGCCGTGGCGCGAATGATGATGGTCTGTCCGGTGCGCACGCCGCCGAGGTTCATCGTGGCCGTACGCGTCACCGAGGTGAGACCGTTGGTGTAGGCGACGCTGTCGGATCGGAGGACCGTCCCATCGATCACGATCCCGATCACCACCGACTGCACCGCCGAGTTGTCCGACGCGTTGATGGAGAGGTTGAGCGACTCGCGCACGTTGACCGAGTCGGTCTTCGAGGGCGAGCCACCGATACCGACGACGGACAGCGACACGGTCGGCACGACCCGGTCGCCACCCGCTGACGTTAGGCCGTCGCTGCCGCATCCCGCGAGCGCCGCCGTCAGCGCCGCGACCGAGACCACACCGGGCACGGCGCGACGAATGAGGTGAATCATGAAAGGAGACATCGAAGGTGTGAGTCGGGGATGGTTCAGCGGGCGCCGCCGGGGGGCCGAACCGCCTCCCCTTCGTCGATGATGTGTGGTGTGATCAGCACGAGGAGATCGCGCTTCTCTTCCCGGGTATCCGTCTGGGCGAACAGCCTCCCGATGAGGGGCAGCTCGCTGAGGTACGGAATGCCCGAGCGATTGCGGGTGACGGCCGTCTGAGTGAGGCCACCGATCACTGCCGTCTCGCCGTCGGACACCAGGAGCTGGTTGTCGGCGCGGCTCTTGTCGAAGAAGAACCCGAGGTCGCCGCCCACGACGTTCAGCTTCGACTGCTCGGCGTGAACGGTCATGCGGATCTGGCGGTTGCTCGTGATGTGCGGCGTGACGCGGAGAATGATGCCGCTTTCCTTGAACTGAACGTTCGCGCGGGCGGTGACGCCGACCTGGCCGGCGCTTCCGGCGTCGATCACGCGGACCGGTGTTTCCTGTCCGACGAGGATCTCGGCGACGCGGTTGTCGAGCGTGACGATGCTCGGCTCGGCCTGGAGGTCGGCGAGCTGATTTTCACGGAGCGCGTCGAGGAAGGTCGTTAGGCTGAACTTGCCGATCGCGGTCGAGAACAGGAGGTTGAGCGCAGACCCGACCTTGTATTTCCGGCTGGCGTTGGCGACGCCGGCGAGTGCCTCGCCGCCGAGCTCGACCTGCGACTCGAGGGTGGTGGGCGGAATGCCCGGATACGAGTGCGGCGCGAGCGTGTTGAAGAACGCGGACGGGCTGGCGAGGTCGTAGCTGACACCGAGCTGCTCGATCGACGTGCGGTTGACCGAGATGATCTTGGCGCGGAGGGCCACCTGCGGCGTCCGGACGTCGAGGTCCTTGATGTAGCTCATGAGGTCCGGCATCCGCGACGCGACCTCGGTGACGAGGAGCGTGTTGGTCGACGTGTCGGCGACGACACCGCCGCGGACGATGCACGTCGCGGCGGCGTTCTGGAGGTTTCCCCCGCCGGACGGGTTGCCGGTGGTGCCTGACGCGGCGGTGGTGAGACCGGCCTTCGAGCAATCCTTCGAGAGGAGCGACGCGATCGTTCCCGTGAGGGATGACGCGCTCGCGTAGTTGATCGCGACGAGCTGCGTGGTCAGGGGTTCGTTCGCTTCCTTCGCCAGAATGTTGGCGTAGCTGTCGACCGAGATGATGCCGGTGTTCTCTTCCGAGGCAGCGAGCCCCTGCGCCTGCAGCACTGCCTGCAGGGCGACATCCCAGGGCTGGTCCTTGATCTCGGCGGTGACGGTGCCCTGCACGTCCTTCCCGATCACGATCGTGCGCTGGGAGAAGGTCGCGAAGGCCGCGATCACATCGCGGATATCGGAGTTCTGGTAGGTAACCGTGATGCGCGGCTGCTGCGAGCGCTGCGGGTTGAACGTGAGGCGTTCGCGCGTGCCGACGGCGGAGCTCCGCGCGGCGGCGCGGTCGTCGGTGCGCGCGACGGTCCCGGCCGACGTCGCCTGTGTGCGGTCGCCCGCGTGCCAGGCGGTGAACTTCTCGGTTCCGGTGACGGCGATGCGGATCTCGTTGTCGGTGCGCGTCACCTCGTAGTCGCGCGCGCTGTCCAGCTCGAGCACGAGCCGCACGACGTCGGGCTTGTACTGCGCGAGCCGGACGTTCGTGATGCCGGCGCGGGAGACTTTGTCGTACATGTGGGCCGGGAGGCTCAGCTTCGCGCCGGTCAGATCGAGCACGACCCGATCGGGACCGGTCAGGGCGAAGTCCGAGACTTCGACCGGGCCGCTCACGGCAACGACGACTTCCGCGCGTCCGGAGGACGGCACGATGCTCACCGCGGTGACGGCGTTGACGACGCCCTCACGCGCAGTGGCGGGTGCGGGGGCCGTGACGTTCGCGGCGCTCGCGCGGCCGGCGCTCGCCAGCAGGGCGGCGGCCGTCAGTGCGACCAGCGTACCGACTCGACTCATTTCGTCCTCGCTTGATTTGTTTCATCCATCGCCAGCTCCTGCTGACGGCTATAGCCGAACTCTTCGATCGTGAACGTCACTGTCTTCTGCGTGATGCGCGCGACGCGCATGCGGCCCAGCTGCTGACCGACCTTCACGCGGTACTGCTCCTTGCTGGAGACGTCGCGCAGCACTGCGACCGAGTTGCGTCCGGTCGGGTCGATCAGGATTCCGCTGATGGCGAGGTCGCTGATCATTGGCCGGAGCTCGCCGACGGTCATGAGCGTGACGAAGGGGTCACGCCGGCCGCTCGGCTCGTAGGCGAAGACCTCGCGACGGAGCACGACCTTGCCGGCCGTGTCCATCTCGATGCCTGGCGCGGTGGACGACGGGGTCGCCATCGCGCGGACGCCGTGCGCGCGGGCCGTGTCGACCGGGCTTTCGACCGGGCGTTTGGCCGCGGATGTCCCGTTAGGCGCCGCAGCGGCCTTCGCCGCCGGGGCCTTCGCCGCGGCGGCCGCGCTGTCGACGTTGGTCATCGCCAGCGTGTGCGCGTTGGTCTTGGCGACCGCGCGGTTCGTGGTCTGCTTGATCCTCGAGACGTTGGGCAGCGATTGTGCGTGCGCTGTCCGCCCGAGGGTGGTGGAGGCGACGGCAAGGGCGCCGGCCAGCACGAGGAGACGCATCAGGACTTACTCCCACCCGCCGGAGCGGGACGCGGGGCGGCGGATTTCGCCACGTAGGTCTGCAGCTCGAACCGCGAGTCGAGGACCGAGTTGTTGTTCTTCATGGTCTTCTTGCGCTGCTCGACCGCGGCGGCGTTGCCGAGCGGACCGAGCGCGAGGTTCACGGGCGCGACGATGCGCGTCAGCGAGCCGACGTTGGCGAGGAACTCGCCTAACGAGTGGTAGTCACCGATGACGGCGACCTGGTAGCGATACGTGTCGAACGTGTCGCCTTCGATCACCGGTTGCGGCTTCACGGTCGACAGGTCGAGACCGACGCGGCGCGCGGCGGTGGAGACCTGCTCGAGGAGCGCCGGCACCTCATTGCTCGTGGGCACGAGCTGGCGCATCACCTCGAGGTTCTCCTTCAGCTTCGCCGCCTCGGCGCGGAGCTGCTCGACGTTGCCCTTGGCCAGTTCGGCTTTCGCACGCTGGTTGGTCACGTCGAGCGAGTCGACGTGCGCCTGGAGGGCGTCGAGCACGTCCGACTTCGGCGAGAAGACGTACGTGTAGTAGAGTCCGACGAGAGCGACGGCGACGATGACGAGGAGCACCATCACCTGGTCGCGCTGGTTCTTCGGGAGCAGGGCCATGGGAGCCGCTTACCTCGACGACAGGGTTACGGGGACGGTCGAGATCACCGACGCGTCCGGACGCTCGTATTCGGCCTCGAGCAGGAACTCCTGCACTTCCTTCCCGTCGAGGCTGACCAGCTCGGCCTTCGCGATCGTGACGTTCTTCACGAACGGCGAGGCCTCGAGCAGCTTCATGAAGCGCGTGAGCGCCTGGATGTCGACGGTGTTGCCGGCGATCTGGAACTTCAGGCTCGTCGGCGTGGCTTCCGGCGGCGGCGGCGGCGCGGATTTGCCGTTGCCCTTGGCGCCATCCTTCGACGCCGGCGAGGGCGGCGGGGCCGGCGT